>NZ_DJBE01000042.1:0-57421 GCF_002429925.1 Acinetobacter sp. UBA5984 | reverse complement strand
ACGTAACTGGCGCGATTTCTTTAAAAGAAGGCGTTGAAATGGTTATGCCTGGTGACAACGTAGAAATGTCAGTAGAACTAATCCATCCAATCGCAATGGACCCAGGTCTACGTTTTGCGATCCGTGAAGGTGGTCGTACAGTTGGTGCTGGTGTAGTTGCTAAAGTAACTGCATAATCGCTGATTGCGTGAAAAAAGCGTCCCTTTGGGACGCTTTTTTTATATCTGTAAATTCAACTTACTCATTTTCAAGCATATTTAAATTGTCTAACAATATATTTACAAGCTGTCCTTAAGTGATATTTCACTGACCTTATCTGCCCTTATGTGAAAAATTCAAAGCAGTAATATAACTATAAGAATTTTAATAATTAGATTTCAGCTCTATATAGAACTGATTGGAGTAAGTATATGAATGCTCAAGTGAAAATTACCAATCGTGCAGGCGCAAGTTTTCCGGTACGTCGTATGAGTTTTGATTTTGATCAAGTGCCAGAGTACTGGATGAATGGTTCAGCAGGACTGACACACTTTATGACTGCACTCTCTGCACTATTTCCCGCAGGCGAAAAATTCTTTATTGATTCTGTTCGAGCTGTACGTCAGCACCCGGCAATTAAAGACAATGAAGCGCTGCAAAAAGAAATCTCTGCCTTTATTGGTCAGGAAGCCATGCATACCCAGGAACATGTGGGTTTTAATGCTTCAGCACAACGCTATGGCCATGATGTTGATACACTAGATCGTTATACTGACCGAGTCATTCAAACAGCACGTAAAATCTTTGCGGCAGTTGGTAAACCAGTCGGTATTACTCAAGAAATGGTCGACCTCACTGCGACGACTGCTCTAGAACATTTTACTGCGACCATTGCATCTCAGTTACTGACCAATAATCATATTCAGGAACTGATGAAAGATGACACCATGAAAACCATGTGGCTCTGGCATGCAATTGAAGAGAATGAACATAAGGCCGTAGCCTATGATGTATTCGAAGGTGTTTTCGGTAAAGGCTTAAAATCTTATCTGCTGCGTACCACTTCATTAGTCGCTGCAATGGTCACCCTATTCTTTGTACAAAGCTACTTCGTATTGCGTTTATTGAAAGAAGACCGTCAGTTAAGTCTTCAATCTTTGAAAGAAATTTATACTTATGGTTATAGCCCATCTAAAGGAATTATTACTGGTATGGGTAAAGAAATGCTAATGTACTTTAAACCTGGTTTTCATCCAAATGATCATGACACCCATAGCTTATTACAAAGCTGGAAACAAAAACTGGGCCTTTAATTTAAAACTAGATTAAAAGACTGAAGAGCAACCTAAGTTGCTCTTTTTTTTGCTCGATTTTTTAAATAAAGTTTCTATAATGCGGAGGTTAATTCCAGATAAGATGAACGAAGATGATTCGTTTGATGCAGGCTGCGGATGTACCAGCCGTTGCCAAGATTGAAACCAAAGTACAATCCCATCCTTGGACCTTTAAACAATTTGAAGAGGCTGTTACTGCTTACCAAAGCACTGTGATTGAACAGGCGGGGCAAGTCGTAGGATTCTGCATTTTACAGCCGGTGCTGGATGAAGCCAATTTATTACTGATGGCGATTGATCCTGCACAACAGGGTAAGGGATTGGGTTATCAGCTGTTAGATGAATCCATCCAGTTGCTGAAAAATAGTCCAGTACAAATCTTTCTGGAAGTACGTGAAAGCAATACTGCTGCGATTAAACTGTATGAAAAAACTGGTTTTCATCAGATTGACCTGCGCAAGAACTATTATCCGAATACGAATGGTACTCGGGAACATGCCATTATCATGGTGAAGTCCTGTACTGATGATTTTGCCAGCCTATTTAAATAATATTCCGGCTCTTATTTGACGACTAACTTACTTGATTATGGGATTATTCCATCCGCTAGGCAAAGTCGTCATCAAGGAGTTTCCCAGATGTTCAATCTCTACCGGAGTAAGGGTGCGGTTTAAACGACGCCATTGTCCGTCAATTAATAATTCAAGTGGCAGGTATTGAGACTTGTAGTTCATTTTGGCTGAATGTGGAACCCAGTAGCCTAGATAGACAAACTGCAAACCAAGTTTTTGAGTGTGCTCAATCTGTTTCAGAATCGCAAAGGCACCAAGGGAACGGCGGTTCTTATCAGGATCAAAAAAAGTATACACCGCTGAAACGCCATCATCGAGCAGATCACAGGTCGATACGCTGATCAGACGGTCATCTTTCCATAATTCTAGAAAGAAACTATCGGTACAACTTTGTAGTAAAAACTTTTCAAACTGGTCACGGCTAGGTGGATACATGTCGCCATCTGCATGGCGTTCATTAATATAACGTTCATAGAGGGCGTAATGTATATCTGTGGCTTGTTCAGGATGGGTAATTTTAACTGTCAAATCCTGATTACGTTTCCAGGCTTTTTTTTGCGAGCTGTTCATTTGGAATCCATGAACAGGAATACGTGAAGATAAACATTGACGGCACAGGTGGCATTCAGGCTGATAGACAAAATCACCACTACGACGGAAGCCGGTACGAGAAAGCTCGGACAGCGTCACTACATCAATACGGTGCGCTGGATCAAGAAAAACCATGCGCGCGGACTTGTTCGGCAGATAGCTACAGTCATGCGGCGGCGTAATATAATACTGTAAATCGTTCAGCAGGGACTGTGGTTGATAAGAGTTCATAACAAGTGCCCTCTGTTATTTTCATTCACTTAATCGCGCAGACTGCGCTATTGTTTTACTTGAAAATACACCGTCTTGATACTTTTTCCAATTGATCGCAGGCTGTTTTATCACATCTTGTAACGATTTAAGATATGTGTGGCGAGAAATTGTACAGGCACCTAGACTCATCAAGTGATCATTCACCAATTGACAGTCAATCCAGGGCAACTGATTTTCTCTGCCAATCAGCATTAATGTATAGAAAGCCATTTTAGAAACATCGGTTTGGGTACTAAACATAGATTCACCGAAACAGCCCTTGCCGATAGTCACCCCATAGAGTCCACCTACTAGGCGATCTTCATCCCAAACCTCAATACTATAGCCATAGCCTGCGTCGAACAGATTGCAATAACCTTGAATGATCTCTTCACTAATCCAGGTCTCATCTGCATAAGCGCGAGGTAAGGAGCAGGAACGGATTACTCTTTCAAAAGCATGATTTACCGTAATTTTATAATCCTGTTTTTTCATGCTTCGAAGCAGGGATTTGCTGGGATGATAATCCTCTGGCCGAATAATGCAGCGTGGTTCCGGGCTCCACCAGCAGATCGGATCACCTTCAGAGAACCAGGGGAAGAGACCATGAGTATAAGCCTCATACAAAGTAGAAGGGGAGAGGTCTGCACCAATACAAATCAGGCCTTCGCCCTCAAGATCCGCTTCTTCAGGATTGGGGAAAATGTACTGTGAAGGAGGAAGAAGATGCATGCAGAACCCTGATCTTGTAATAGACTGTTTTTATCATACATAAAAAAACCGCCCATGATGGACGGTCTTTTTATTTTTCGCTGCTTAGTCTAATTTACCCATTGCATCGAGATATTTTTCTGCATCCAGTGCCGCCATACAGCCTGAACCTGCAGAAGTAATCGCCTGACGATAGATACTGTCTGCAATATCGCCTGCAGCAAATACACCCGGGATAGAGGTTTGAGTGGCATTCCCTGCGGTACCGCTTTGCACCTGAATATAGCCATCACGCAGTTCTAGCTGGCCTTCGAACATGGTGCTATTAGGTTTATGACCAATAGCAACAAATAGACCCGAAACTTCAACATCCTGAGTTGAATCATCTTGAGTAGATTTTAAACGCACCGCAGTGACGCCAGTGGTATCACCCAACACTTCTTCTACCTGATGATTCCAGATAATGCTGATTTTGCCTTCTTTTTCTTTTTCAAAAAGATGNNGAAGCGATGTTAGAGAGATATAACGCTTCTTCAACAGCGGTATTACCACCGCCCACAACCATCACTTTTTGTTCTTTATAGAAGAAACCGTCACAGGTTGCACAAGCGCTCACGCCTTGACCCATAAATGCAGCTTCTGATTCCAGACCCAGGTATTGCGCAGTTGCACCAGTACAAATGATCAGGGCATCACAAGTGAACTCTTCCATATCGCCTTTCAGGACGAATGGACGAACGTTAAGGTCAACTTCATTGATATGATCATAAACAATTTCAGTACCAAAACGTTCTGCATGAGCCTGCATACGTTCCATTAAAGCTGGACCAGTCAGACCTTCAGGATCGCCAGGCCAGTTATCTACTTCAGTCGTTGTGGTTAATTGACCACCCAGTTGCAGACCTGCAATCAGGGTCGGTTTTAAGTTTGCACGCGCTGCATAGACTGCTGCGCTGTAGCCAGCAGGGCCAGAACCTAAAATAATCAGTCGTGAGTGACGTGCGCTCATTCGCTGTATCCTTTTTTATTTAGAAATTTATTGAATTATACGTGAAACTGTATAACAGTGGTGTGAGATTAAAGTCGATATTATTGATCATCGAAATCGATTTGGGCTATATAGAAGAAGTACACAATAATGCATCTTTTTTGATGCAACAGGTGCATAATATGCATTTTATTGCGACGCTTTTTTTGAAGCATACCAGCAAAAGAATATTCATGAAGAATTGGTTACAGGACAGTATATGACAGCGGTGTCGAGTGCCTATGCACAGCGCTTAGTAATGACATTATTTTTAGTCTCATTTGGGATTTATCTGTTTCTTGCAACAGTGACCTATACACCATTTGATCCGGGGTGGATGCATATCTCTAGTGATACGCAGACAGTTTCAAATGCGAGTGGGGTTGCGGGGGCCTGGATTTCAGACCTGTTATTTGGTTTTCTCGGTTGGGCAAGCCTGCTGATCCCTGTGTATCTGTTTATGGAAGCAATCCAGGTCTGGTGGCCGCGCAGCTTCCTGAACCGTCCATTCCGCTATGCTGCCCAATTCTTCCTGTTATTGACCACATCAGCATTGTTGTTTCTGTTCTGGCAAGTTCCAGCTGATACGCTGGATAATTCTTCAGGCGGCATTATTGGCTATGAGCTGGGCCAAAGTCTTGAACAACTGCTAACCGTCTATGGGGCGGCTTTCTTCTTGCTGGTGCTTTGGGTAGTTCTGTTTACCTTGGCATTTGGTGTGAAATGGAACAAGACCTGGAGCAGCCTCAAGGCAACGCCTGCTTATCTGCAAGACCTGTTCTACCGTAATGTGCCAGAAGGTATGTCGGATTTTGACCGTACTGCACCTGTAATTAAAAAAGAAGCGATAAAAGCAGCTGTCAAAAAAGTGACAGTACCAGTCACTGCCGCACCTGAACATGATCTGGTAGAAGTCGATCCTGTAGTTCGCGATCATGTCGCTGAACGCCTGTTTGAGGATTTTGCAGATAAAGAATCGCACCAGCTTCACCACTATGAAGAAGATATTTCTGAACCTGTACAGGCATCAGTTACAGAACCTGTTCAGGAAGCACCGCGAACAGCAGAGCCGGATCGTGTGGTGGCAACAGGGGAGGTGTGGCGTGCATTACATTCCAATGAAGACCAGCGTCATAAGCAGGATATTGATGCTTTGCTTAAAGCTGCAGAAGAAGAGCAAGCTGATTTTTCTCCTGATGCATTTGCAGCTGCACCAACGAATCATAGTGCTCATGAAGTGACATCATCCGCTACAGCTAAGAATAATCTGGACTGGGATGATGATGAAATTTTTGATGAGTTATTGGCAGCAGTTCCGCAAGGTAAAACCGCAACGGATGTGCATAGCCCGTTCAATTCAGCAGCAGCTGAAAAATCCCTCAGAATTGTAGAAGATGCTGGAACGGTCAGTTCCACTGCTGCTCCGCTCATGGCTGCACATGCGATTAAAAATACCAGCCTGGAAGCGGACTTTGATGATCTGGATGACTTGCTGGTTGAAGCTGATGAGCCAAAACCCGCACCTGTACGTGCATCAAGCTATGCCCAGTCTTCTGCTTTTGTTCAGGCACCGATTCAGCGTGTAGAGACAACAGCTCAAACCGCAGCGACTAATGCAGCAGTTCGGGAAGCATTGTCCAAAGAAGAATTTATTGAAGCTTGGCATGAAACTGCCGGTAAGCCTCAGGATGAAGACGAGTTTGACTTCGATGCACCACTGACGGATGCCGCTGGTCGTCCAATGTCACGTGCTATGCAGGTCGCTGAGCGCCGTAAAGACCTGTCACCATTGCCGGGTCTGGAATTGCTGGATAAAGTTGATCCGAACAAAAAAGTGAATTTCACTGAAGAGCAATTATCCCGTTTATCAGAACTTCTGGAAATCAAGCTTCAGGAGTTTAACGTTAAAGCCAAAGTGGTCGAGGCTCAACCAGGCCCAGTCGTGACCCGTTTTGAACTGGACCTTGCGCCTGGTGTGAAAGCTTCCAAAGTCACTAATATTTCACGTGACTTGGCCCGTTCGATGTCAATGGCTTCAGTACGTGTAGTCGAAGTTATTCCAGGTAAGCCTTATATCGGCATTGAAGTTCCGAACAGTAGCCGTGAAATGGTGCGTTTGATTGAACTGGTACAGATTCCAAAATTCAATGATCCCGATGGCATTTTATCGATGGCCATGGGTAAGGATATTTCGGGCAATCCGGTGATTACTGAATTGGGCAAGGCACCGCATATGCTGGTAGCAGGGACTACAGGTTCTGGTAAATCGGTGGCAGTTAACTCGATGATTCTATCGATGTTATTGAAGTACACACCAGACCAGTTACGCCTGATCCTGATCGATCCAAAACAGCTTGAATTGGCCAACTATAACGATATTCCACACCTGTTAACCCCAGTTGTAACTGATATGAAAGATGCAGTCAGTGCCTTGAACTGGTGTGTGAATGAAATGGAACGCCGTTACAAGCTGATGTCCTTCCTGAAAATCCGTAAGCTCAGCGACTATAACCGTAAGGTAGAAGAGGCGCTTGCCAATGGTGAAGAGCTATTTGATCCAACCTGGAAAGCGAGTGAATCAGTCGCTGGTGAACGTGCACCACGCTTAACGCCATTGCCATCGATTGTGATTGTGGCGGATGAGTTTGCGGATATGATCATGCAGGTCGGTAAAAAAGCCGAAGAAATGATTACCCGTCTGGCACAGAAATCCCGTGCTGCTGGTATTCACCTGTTACTGGCAACTCAGCGTCCCTCAGTAGATGTGATCACTGGTCTGATCAAAGCCAATATTCCAACACGTGTCGCACTTCGTGTGAACTCAAAAATTGACTCACGTACTATTCTCGATGCAGGTGGTGCAGAAGACCTGCTCGGTCATGGTGATATGCTGTTCCTTGGCCCGGGTAAAATTGAGCCTGAGCGCGTACATGGGGCCTTTATTGCCGATGATGAAGTGAACCGGATCTGTGATGCATGGCGTGAACGTGGGGCGCCTAACTATGTGGATGAGATCCTGACTCCATATGATGAAGAACCGTCTAGTCGTGGTTTTGAAGATGGTGGAGATGGCGGATCAGATCGAGATGCGCTGTATGATCAGTGTGTGGCTTTTGTTTTGGAAACCCGTAAAGCATCAACTTCATCTTTGCAGCGTAAGTTCAGTCTAGGTTATAACCGTGCTGCACGGATCATTGACCAGATGGAAGAAAATGGCATTGTCAGCTCAATGGGTGCCAATGGTAAGCGTGAGATTCTGGTTTAAATCCAGAATCTCGAGTGATAAAAAAAGCCTGCTTAAAGCAGGCTTTTTTATGCATTTCAATTTATGCAAATTTTTCTAATACTGCCAGGAACTCGGCACTTTGACGTGGATAAGTGGCAATCACGTCATGAATGCGCTGTCCTTCTGGATTGGTGGCGTTAAGATCGCGACCGTCTGCGACAAATTTGGTTAACAGGCGCTCATAGTCAAAAGGACGCATATGCTTGAATGCATGATAAAGCACATGAAAATCTGCATTGACGCCTGCAGGAGGAAGCTGATTCAGGTAGGCATATACACGCTCATCTGACCATTCTTCGTTAAAGGTCGCTGGTTGAGATAATGCCATCGCAATCTCCTTGATGTAATTCTTCGGCATGAAAAAAGGCAAAATATGAGTTCGCAAGAGGCAAAGTCTTATCATGCACTTTGTCCATTCGAAGTATCACTTCACGTTTTGAGACTAGATAAAATAATAATTACTATCAAATCTACGCGAAGCCAAGCTTCTTGTCTTGCGCCTCAACAAAGCAACGCTTTGTTGAGGCTCATATTTTGCCTTGAATCAATTTACTTGACTAATCAAAATTCAGATTATCGCTCTTCAGGTAAATTGATATTCATTTCAAGCATTTCAATATTTGCTTCAGAACGTACCTGCATCTGAATGTGCTGTTCATCAACTCCGCGGACGTAGCGATTGACCACTTGCATGATTTCTGTCTTCATCTGGTCAATTTTATCCTGACTCAAACGGCGTCCCAAACCCTGTTCAGAAGCAACAATGACTTTCAAACGGTCTTTCGCGGTTTGTGCGCTTGATGGTTTATCCTCGCTACTAAAAAGTTTACTCCAGAATCCAGCCATGTTTACGCTCCAAATAATCGTGCTAACCAGCCCTTAGGTTTTACTTCGATATGACGGTAAGGACGCTCTTCACCCAGGAAACGTGCTACAAGGTCATCATAAGCCTGACCTGCGGCAGATTCGGTAAAGTGAATCACTGGTTTACCTTCATTCGATGCCTGTAGAACGCTTGGACACTCAGGAATAACACCTAAGGTTGGAACACGTAAAATATCTTTAGAAATATCGTCAATCGTTAACATTTCCTGTTTATCGGCACGTTCCGGATTGAAACGGGTAATACACAGGTGTTTACGGATGCGACCTTCGTTTTGTTCTACTTTTTTAGTTTTACTATCTAACATGCCAATGATGCGGTCAGAGTCACGTACTGAAGAAATTTCAGGGTTAGTCACAATGATAGCTTCATCTGCATGGTACATGGCTAAAATGGCACCACGTTCAATACCTGCAGGTGAGTCACACACGATATAATCAAATTCCTGTGAAAGCTCATCCATTACACGTTCTACGCCTTCATCAGTTAAAGCATCTTTATCACGTGTTTGTGAAGCAGGTAAAATATATAAATTTTCAATATCTTTATCGCGAATCAGTGCTTGTTGTAATCGTGCTTCGTTATTGAGAACATTTACAAAATCATATACTACACGGCGTTCACAGCCCATAATCAAATCAAGGTTACGCAAGCCTACATCAAAATCGATTACCACAGTTTTGTGGCCACGTAGGGCTAAACCTGTTGCAAAAGATGCACTTGTTGTAGTCTTACCTACGCCACCTTTGCCTGATGTTACGACAACAATTTTCGCCACCGAATCCACTCCTGTTATGGTTCAAATCCCCTATAAAATGGGGTTTTTGGTGTTTATTTATACATTAAAATTGTAGAGCTTCAAATACAAGCTCTTGTTGATCATTCAAGTAAATATGCACGGGTTTTTTCACAACATTCGGTGGAATGTCGTCGGCCACACAGTAAGTACCTGCAATAGAAATCAGTTCGGCTTCCAGCGCATGGCAGAAAATACGCGCTGCAGTATTGCCACCCGCACCTGCAATCACACGGCCACGCGCGCTGCCATAAATATGGATATTGCCTGAGGCAATCACTTCTGAACCACTGTTAATTCCGGCCGTAATAATAATGTCACCCTGATTCTGCACAATGCATTGGCCGGTGCGCAGAATTTCATCATGATAAGAAGTCACATGCGCGACGATCGGTGCAGCATCAGCTTTTTCATCATCAGCAGCAGATTCGGGTTTGACTTCCACGACCTGTTCTTTGGTCGCCTTAATTTCCTGTAACTGACGGTCGGGTGGTAGAACAGGGAACTGAATCGCGCGAGCCTGATCACCCAGAATCCCTTCAGTTACCGCCATAGGCTGAACTTCGAGATCAATCAGTAACTGGATCAGGGCAATCAGTTCCTGGTCGACTGAACTTTCAATCACCGCCAATGTGCCTGGCGGAAAAGCCGCTTGTAATTTTGGTTTCAGTTGCTGGCGGATTGCATCATGATCATTGGTATCGAGGCTAATGCGTAGCGCATTGACCATTCTGCCTTTTATCCGTATGTCAGCCATAATTTTTCCTTAATACTTCTGACTTGCTGTTTTATGTCGAAGCAATGTTGTAAATAGTGCAAATCCTAGAACAAATTTCGTTAATTCTCTAGCGATCCAAGTTATTTTTTTATACGAATAGAATCCACTTATCTTAGCCGAGTCTGCAAATGAAAACTCATCTATCGATTGAGCCCTGATTTTGTTCGTGTTCTTCTAAAATCTGTTGCCACTGTTTCACTTTGACCTGTTTTTGAATGGCTTCAAGTGTTTCAAAAACAGCCGATTCGACCAATTTATCAATATGTGGATTATGTTCAATCTGAATCTGGCTAATCTTATCTGAAATCATGGCAAAAGTCGGGTTTTCTTGTGATCCGCTATGTGTAAAAGGATCGATCAAGCCTTGGGTGATATTTTCTCCCAAACGTTGACCAATACTCTGGATCTGCCGCTCCAGCCGCCCACCCACAATGGGAATCAGACGTAGAAGCTGGGTGAGTTCAGGTGTATCTTCAATGGCCTGATTGACGACTTGCCCGACATTTTTTGAAATCATGAAGCGCTGTGCCTGTAATTCCTTGCCCAAAGATTCTTGCAAGATATCTGCCAAAGCAACAGCCAGTAATTTACGGTGATGTTCCACCAAATCATCAATTAATTGTTTATGTGATGTGCTGGTGCTGAGTTCTCGTTTAATCCCATCCAGTACCGTCAATACTACACGGCTCGAGAGTTCTTCCATCAGCAGGTTATAGTAGAAATTGCCCCGTCTGTACCAGCTTGCCGGTATGACTTTGTATCCATGGCTATGCAGGTTGTAGCCAATCGCAACTGCACGTAACAAACGCAGGAAACGTAGCTGTGGGATGATGGATAAAATTTCATACCAGTGCACAAAGGGGAAGAACCACCAGCGGGCATGGTGACGCATAACAATGGCAATGAACCAGCGAACGATGAGTTCAATAATTAGAAAGGTTGTAAACCATCCCTCGGTAATCATTACCCAGGGACGTAATTCACTCTTATAAAACTGTAAGACATCAGGCAGACGAATAAAGTCAAACAACCAGTGCCCAAAATCGCTCATCAGAATGGCATTGGCACAGAGACAGAACAAATTGATGATGATGACAACCATCATGAAAATGTCGTAAATCAGTGCAATTTTCCAGCCCCAGGTGCCTTTGCGAATAAACTTAAATGAGCTGGACACGAGGTCCGGGTTGTCGTTCTTCATAGTCTCTCTGGCAAATGTCAGGCAGAAGCAGAAATCAGGTTCTGCTGCATTTGCTCAATTAATTGGTCTTTTTCAGTCCAGATCTGGTCTACCCATTGCTGGAAACGCGCACGGTAATCTGCATCATCTTCATAATTGCCGCCGAGCACCCAGTCTGGAATGTCAATTTTTCTTAAGTTCACGGCAATACGCGGAACTTCGCCTAACCAGAACTCCCCATAACCTGGCACGCCATCAGGATAAACAATAGTCATATCCACCAGTGCATCAATTTTGTCTCCCAGAATGTTCAGTGCCAGCGCAAGACCGCCCGCCTTAGGCTTCAACAAATGCTTATAAGGCGATTTTTGCTGTTCATGCTTTTCTGGGGTAAAGCGTGTGCCTTCCAGATAATTCAGCAAGGTAAATGGCTGGCTAACCAGTTGTTCACATGCCTTACGTGCTTCTTCCATATCCCGGTATTTCAGGGCAGGGTTTTTGGCAATCTGTTCCTTGCTATGCCGTTTCATCATCGGGAAGCCCAGAATTTTAAAGGCTTGACCTACAAATGGAATAAAAATTAGTTCCCATTTTGTAAAGAAGCGGGTGAGAGGCATACGCGTTAAACCGAAATACTGGTTTACTGTGGTATCTACCCAGCTCTGATGATTACAGGTCATTAAATAACGACCCTGCATGTTCAGATCCAGAGATTCGTCAATGCTGATTTGCCATTTGGTATTTTTGAGGACATTGTCAATCAGCCAGTTATTTACGCTTAACCAGCTATTGGTAATCTTGATATTGGTTTCATCAATCTTAGAAGATTTCTTAAAAAGTTTGGTCAGCCCCAAAGCCAGTACAGGTGGCCCATGGAAAAAAGTACTGCCAGTCATGACGGATGTCACCGTGAGGCCACGGGTAAGTTTTTTTAAAGTCGTTTGTTGCTTGCTTTTAGATGACATATAAAAACAGTCCCAGAGAATAATCGTCTAAATTTCATCACATTTTGAACAATATAGAGGGAGTTGAGCGAATAGAAAAGTCTGATCACTAAACTGTGAAGAAACTATGATGAAATTCAGGAAATTGGTTACACATAAACATTACAAAATATTACTAAAAGATTTATTATTAACAAAAAATCAATGGTTATCCCATTATTTTTAAATCATTATCTGACCTAAGATATAAATTACACTACAAAGGAGGCATGCAATGCGTGCACTATTAATTTCAGCAGCTGTAGCAGGGGCAGTAGCACTTACAGGTTGTCAAACTACTGGCAATAACCTGGGTGGTGTTGAGTACGACAAAACAGCTTTGGGTACAGTAATTGGTGCTGCTGCAGGTTATGGTATTTCTAAAAGTAATGCCAATACTAGCCGTCAAAACAACCGTGCAGCTGCAATTGGTGCAGTTGTAGGTGGTGGTGCTGGTGTTTATCTTGACAATAAAGAGAAAAAATTACGTCAGGCAACTGCCGGTACAGGTGTAGACGTTAACCGTAATCCAGATGGTTCAATCAACCTGGTAATGCCTGGCGCAATTACATTTGACACTAACAAGTCAAATATCAAGCCAAACTTCTATGCAACATTGAACAAAGTTGCTCAAGTTCTGACTGAAGATAGCCAAAGTGGTATTTTGGTAACTGGTTATACAGACAGCACTGGTAATGACTCAATCAACATTCCATTGTCTCAAGCACGTGCACAATCTGTTGCGAACTACCTTGCTGGTCAAGGCGTAGCACGTACTCGTATTAATGCACAAGGTCTTGGTTCAGCGAACCCTATCGCAGACAACTCAACTGCGGCTGGTAAAGAACAAAACCGTCGTGTTGAAATCGCAGTATATGCCGTTCAGTAATCACTGATTTTGCAGAAAAACCACCTTCGGGTGGTTTTTTTATGTCTGAAAGATGACGCAGGAAAATGAATTTTCAATTAGGCATCTGGGCATGAGATGACTATAATCGGAGCCGAATCTAGAAGAGGAAGCCATATGTCACTCGCCAGTCAGTTAAATGACAAGCAACTTGAAGCCATGAAATATACTCAAGGACCCTTGTTAGTACTTGCCGGAGCGGGTTCAGGCAAGACCTCGGTAATTACAAGAAAAATCGCGTATTTGGTCAAGCATTGCGGGATTCCGGCCCACCGGATCACGGCAATGACCTTTACCAACAAGGCAGCACGTGAAATGAAAGAGCGTGTCACCAAATTGCTGACCCGAGAAGAAGCCAAAGGCCTTTCAGTCTCAACTTTCCATACTTTTGGTCTGAACCTGCTGCGTTTAGAGCTCAAACACACACCGCTAAAAAATAATTTCTCGATTCTGGATGCCGATGACTGTAAGCGGATTCTGATGGATCTGATGCATCGCGATAATCTTTCAGGTGCTGAAAGCAAAGAACTGATTGCTAAAGCGATGAAGATGATTTCCGACTGGAAAAACGACCTGATTCCGCCAGAGCAGGCACATACCACCTGTGAAACCCCGGAAGACGTTCAGTTCGCGCATTTATACCAACTTTATGAGCGAAATCTGCGTGCCTATAATGCTGTCGACTTTGATGACCTGATTGTGATGCCAACGCGTCTGTTACAGGAAAATGCAGAGGTGCGTGATAAATGGCAGAACCGCGTGCGTTATCTGTTAGTGGACGAATATCAGGATACCAACACTGCACAGTATATTCTGGTGAAATTACTGGTTGGGGTCATGGGACAGTTTACTGCGGTAGGGGATGATGATCAGTCGATTTATGCCTGGCGTGGTGCTAAACCTGAAAATATGGCGCTGTTACAACAGGATTTCCCGAATCTGAAAGTGATCAAGCTGGAACAGAACTATCGTTCTACCAGTCGTATTCTGAAAGCTGCCAATACCGTGATTGGCAACAACCCGCATATCTTTGATAAAAAGCTCTGGTCAGATAAAGGCTATGGTGAAGTGATTCGGGTTATCACCTGTCGTAATGATGATGATGAAGCAGAACGCGTAGTCAAAGACCTGATCACGCATAAGCTGATGAATGGTAAAAACTGGAAAGATTACGCGATTCTGTATCGTGGTAATTTCCAGGCACGTATTCTAGAAACCCAGCTGCGCCAGATGCAGATTCCTTATAAACTTTCAGGTGGCCAGTCTTTCTTTGCGCGTGCAGAGATCAAAGATATCATGAGTTACTTGCGCTTGATCATTAACCCAGAAGATGACAGCGCTTTCCTGCGGATTATTAACACGCCGAAACGTGCCATTGGCCCGGTAACGCTGGAAAAACTCGGTCTGTTTGCCCAGGAAAATAATCTGTCTCTACTGTCAGCAGCAGGCGATCAACGTCTAACCATGGTCATTCCAAAGAAAGCAACGACACAACTGGCAGAATTTTCAGATTTCATCAATAACTTTACCCGTAACTTGCTGGAAGACGATGAACCTGTACCAATCATCCGTCAGATGATGGTGGAAGCTGGCTATATTGACTATATCAAGGAATCCGCAGCGACACCGGCACAGGAAAAAACTAAGCTCGATAATATTGAAGTGCTCTACAGCAGTATTCAGAGCCTGATCAATCGTGCTGAAGATGTTGATGAGAAAAATATCGAAAGTGTCATCCGTAAGATGGTGCTCCTCGATATGCTGGAACAGCAGCAGGAAGAAGAAGATACCGATAAAGTAAACTTGCTGACTTTGCATGCATCCAAGGGTCTGGAATTCCCGTATGTCTATCTGATTGGCCTGGAAGAAGAAATTCTGCCACATAAAAACTCGATTGCTGCCGCAACAGTCGAGGAAGAACGCCGTCTAATGTACGTGGGGATTACTCGTGCGCGTCAGGGCTTGACTATTACCTTGGCGGAACAGCGTAAGGCGGGTGGACAGATGAAACAGATGACCCCAAGCCGCTTCCTAGATGAGCTTCCAGAAGATGAATTGGAATGGTTGGGCCGTAAGAAAAAACTGGCTGGTAATATCGACCCGAAACAGCAGGCTCAGCATTATCTGGATAATTTACGCGCCTTGATTAAACGGTAAAAGTAACAGAACGCTACGATTTTGATTCTTTAAATTTTTTGATATTAAACAACAGGAATAAATACATGAAAGTTCAGGTGAAAGTCCTTGATTCACGTCTGGGTCAGGAATGGCCATTGCCGACTTATGCAACGACTGGCTCAGCAGGACTCGATCTTCGTGCATGTGTCAACGAAACGACTGTAATTGAACCAGGTCAAACAGTTTTAGTAAAAACTGGTTTGGCAATTTATATTGAAGATCCAGCATTTGCTGGCTTGATCTTGCCACGTTCTGGTTTAGGTCATAAACATGGGATCGTTTTAGGTAACCTGGTTGGCCTGATCGATTCGGATTACCAAGGCGAGCTTATGGTCTCTGTATGGAACCGTAGTCAAACTGCATTTAGCCTGGAACCTGGTGAGCGTTTAGCCCAATATGTATTAGTTCCTGTGGTACAGGCCGAGTTTGATCTAGTGAATGAGTTTGAAGCAACCGAGCGTGGCGCGGGCGGTTTCGGTCATACCGGTAAAAACTAAAATTAAAGGATGACTTAACTTGGATGTTCTGAGTTAAGTCATCTTCTTTGTAGTTTTAATCATAAAAATAATAAAAAAATGACAGAGCTATTTAATAAACTTTATTCTTGAATTTTATTTTAATGAAAAATATTTAAATAAATTTTTAGTATCATTTAAATAGAAAAATAAAATCATTCAGAATTTAAGAAAATAGATGATAAATAATGCAAGAAGTCATTTTTAGTCAGGTTTATTTATTTTACTAGTTATACAAATTAAATACATAAAAGATTAATAATTATACTTTTATAATTGATTGTCACATTCAATTCATATAAAAATACAGAGTCTTAAAACAAAAACAAATGTTTAAAGTCATGATGATTGCTTAATCATTATTTTATCTCCTTACATTCAATAGTGAAAAGAACAGTTTATGGGATCCATGAATCAACCCTTTCCAGCTCACATTTTTCGTGCCTACGATATCCGGGGTAAAGTCAGTTTACTCAGTACAGGTGTGATTGATGCTATTGCGCATGGTCTGGCTCAGCAATATCAAGCTGCGGGACAGACTCGGGTTGCGATTGGCTATGATGCCCGCATCAGCAGTCCGGCTTTTGCTGAAACCATTCGCCGTATTTTTCAGGACTATGCTATTGAAGCCGCCATCATCGGCTGTTGTTCTAGTCCGATGCTGTACTATACAGCGCGCCAGTTTGATGGCAATGGTGTGATGGTCACGGCCAGCCATAATCCTAAAGAAGATAATGGAATTAAATGGATTATTGCAGGGGAGCCGCCTTGTCCCGAGATGATTCAGCAGGTCGCACAAAAAGCAAAACTTCATGTAAATAGTTCTTTATCGTACCTGAATGATTTGCCTCACCAAATTATTCCCGAATTTTGTCTGCAATATCAGCAGGAAATGCTTGAAGATATTCAGCTGAAGCACCCATTTAAAGTGGTGTTGGATGGCCTGAACGGTTCAGCAGGACGCTGTGCCAATTTGGTACTGCAAAAACTAGGTTGTGAAGTTACCGCCTTACGTTGTGAAGCCAATGGGCATTTTCCTGATCATGCGCCTGATCCTTCTCAGGAAGCACATTTACAAACCTTGCGTCAGGTCGTCATGCAACAGCAGGCGGATCTGGGTATTGCCTTAGATGGGGATGGAGACCGGTTGGTACTAGTGGATGAGCAGGGTGTCATTATTAGTGCTGATCAGCTTCTCTGTTTATTCGCAGAAATTTGTATGACTGGTACAGAAGCATGTCAGTTTGTTTATGACGTTAAATGTTCAACCCTGATTCGCGATACAGTCCAACGTCTGGGCGGAAAACCGGTGATGATTCGTACTGGCAGCTCATTCCTGCGAAAATATCTGGCGCAGTCCCAGCATCAGGCCATTTTTGGTGGTGAATATGCGGGGCATTATGTTTTTAATGACGGACGTGGCTGGGGCTATGATGATGGCCTCTATGCGGCGCTTCGGGTCATGGAATATCTGGATCAGAAAGGTATGACTTTAAGTGAAGCCTTACGTGCTTATCCAAAACGTCATGGAACTGAAGACTTATATATTTCTACTCATCAGGTGCAGCCTGTTGAGCTTTTAAACTTTGTTGAGCAGCAATCTACGCAATTAAATGCACGAATCAGTAAAATTGACGGGATACGTCTTGATTTTGATGATGGTTTTGGCATCATTCGAGCATCCAATACGGGTGAATATTTCACGGTGCGCTTTGATGCCAATGATGCACAAGGCCTGACTGAAATTCGACATCTGTTTGTATCCATATTGCGTGACCGTTATCCACAGATCGCTCAAGACATTTTAGATGCTCAATAAGGAGAGGCGAATGCCAAATCAGCATACAGGCATCGACAAAGCACAAATTTTGACTGAAGCTTTGCCGTATATCCAACGCTTTGCGGGTAAAACCCTGGTGGTAAAATACGGTGGCAACGCGATGACGGATCCTGAGCTGGAAAGCTCTTTTGCACGTGATATCGTTTTATTAAAAACAGTGGGTTTAAACCCGATCGTGGTACATGGCGGTGGTCCACAAGTAGATTCTATGCTGAAACAGCTAGGCCGTGAATCTGACCGTATTGATGGTATGCGCGTGACAGATCCGGCAACCATGGAAGTGGTTGAAATGGTTCTGGGTGGTAGCGTAAACAAATCGATCGTGAACCTGATCAACAAACATGGTGGCCGTGCAATTGGCCTAACCGGTAAAGATGGTAATCTGTTACGCGCCAAAAAGCTGTTAATGGAAAAGACGGCTGAAGACGGTTCAATCCAGAAAGTAGACCTGGGTATGGTGGGTGAAGTCGTTGGGGTGAAAACTGATGTACTGGAAATGTTTACCAATAGTGATTTCATTCCAGTGATTGCGCCGCTTGGTGTCGATGAAGAAGGCAACACCTACAATATCAATGCCGATCTGGTCGCGGGTAAAGTGGCAGAAGCCTTAAGGGCAGAAAAGCTGATTTTGCTGACCAATATTACCGGTGTGCTGGACGAAAATAAAAATCTGCTGACCGGTTTAACGACTCAGGAAGTTGATCGTCTGATCGAAACAGGTGTGATCTATGGTGGTATGATTCCTAAAGTCGGCTGTGCGCTTGATGCAGTAAAAGGTGGCGTGATCAGTGCGCATATCGTGGATGGTCGCGTACCACATGCCAGCTTGTTAGAAATCTTTACTGATCATGGTGTGGGAACCTTAATTACCAACCGTTCCAATCCACATCGTCCATAAAGATAAATTGAATATCATAGAGTCTCACTTGAGACTCTTTTTTATTTCTTTTATTTTAAGATGTTGATCACTCGAAATATGAAAGTTAAATCTAAAGTATTCATTTTTAAGCTGAGCTTTGAAGCTTAAACTCCTTTTGCTAAATTAAATATAAAAAAATAGTTTATTAGCATTTTTAGCGCATAGCATTGCAATGATCGACATTTGAAAAGGTCCAGCCTGTGATGCACAATAACCTTAAGAATACTCTGTGACCTGAATGAAGATTATGTGCCAGCTACTGGGAATGAATTGTGCGACACCAACAGATATTACCTTTTCATTTCGAGGTTTTTCTCAGCGGGCGGGGATTACCTCAGATCATTCTGATGGTTTTGGAATTGCTTTCTTTGAGGATAAGGCCTGCCGATTATTTGTTGATAATCAGTCAGCTGTTGAATCACCGATTGCAGAATTGGTGCGTAATTATCCGATCAAATCCCGTAATGTGATTGCGCATATCCGTAAGGCGACACAGGGGAAAATTCATCTGGAAAATTCGCATCCGTTTAGCCGTGAATTATGGGGACGACAATGGATCTTTGCTCATAATGGTGATTTAAAAGATTTTTTACCTGAACTTTCGGGACGTTTTACGCCAGTCGGTAACACTGACAGTGAGCGTGCTTTCTGTTATTTGCTGGATCAGCTGGTGAAATGTTTTGGTTATGATGAACCAAAACTGGATCAGGTTTTTGATTTGCTGGCTGATATTTCTCCATCCATTGCAGAGCATGGCACTTTTAATTTCTGTCTGTCCAATGGTCAGGCACTATTTACCTATGCAACGACTAAACTGCATTGGCTGGTGCGTGAATATCCATTTAAGCCAGCCCAACTGATTGATATTGAAGTTGAAGTGGATTTTAGTCAGGTCACCACGCCTGAAGATCGGGTCGCTGTGATTACTACGGAACCGCTAACGCAGAATGAAGAATGGACAGCATTTCAAGAAGGTGAAATGATTTTGTTCAGAGATGGGGCCAAATATCGTTCTCAATTGACACATGTCGCCCGTCTGGAAAGAGAGCGTCTGGATCCTTCGCTAAAACGGGTGACTAAAGCAGATTTATATTAAATCTGGTTAAAATCCGATATTAAAAAACAGGACATCGCTCCTGTTTTTTTTGAATTTGATATTTATTTTATAGTGAAATCATTAAAATAAATAAACCATGAAATATAAAATCGATCAAAAAATACTTTATTCTTGTGGTCGGGTTTAAAATATAATTGATTGGATAAACAAGGATTTACATTAATTAAATAGAAAATAAGCTGAAAACCAACCGATTTACTTCATTTTTATTTAAATCAATTAGATATATGATCTTTTTCAAGCGATAAATCATTAATATCAATAGGTGGTCGTAATGAAAATGAAATGGGTTCCAGATTATAATACTGGCATCGATGTGATTGACGATCAGCACAAACGAATTCTCGATTATATCAATGAGATTGATGGAATTGATGCCAATACCGATCGTGCTCGTATTAAACAGATTCTAGAAAATATTATTGATTATACCCAGTCACATTTTACCTTTGAAGAATCACTTCAGGAAGAAGCGGGTTATAAATATCGTGTGCCGCATAAACGTGTGCATAACCTGTTTATTAAAAAGATTGAATCTTATCGTGACCGTTTTGAATTGGGCCAATCTATTGAAGCGGAATTACATGAAGTATTATCTAAATGGCTGATCAATCATATTCAGCACGATGATGCAGATTATGTCGGTGCGGTAAAAGAAAATATGATGGGAATCATTAAAGATAAAGAAAAGAAAAAGGGTAAAAACTGGTTTGCCCGTTTCTTCTCATAACTCGATTGTTCTTAAAATAAAAACAAATCGGGAAAATAAAAAATAAAGCTTAATAATAAATTTGCGCAGCAAATCACGGGCATGGTGGTTTGCTTTTTTGTTTTTGATTTTCATCGCCTCACAAGGCAAAATAGCGCTAGATTTTTATAGGAATACATCATGCAGGACAATGCTATGTCAAAATGGTTATCGCCTCTGATGGCTTTCTGTTTATCCTTTCTTATTATTGCGACACTCGCACCGATAACAGGTATTCAGATTGACCGTCAGCTTGATTTCTGGATGTTGTGGTTAGCGACCATGCTAATACTGGCCCTTCCAGTCTGTTATCTGGAAATAGCGCTGGCGAAACGCTCAAAAACCACTGCACTACAGGCATTGTCGAGCCTTACCCGTGAAGCTGATAGTTCTCAGCGCTGGCGGATCGTCGGCTGGCTGGCGGTTGTATTTATTCCATTCCTTGCGGGTGCGATGCTCAATCATGCTTCTAATGTGATTGCAGTTGCCAATCTTGATGTTCAGCAGCCAGTGATTTTTGCGGTGCTGGCAATTGCTGCATTTGTTTTATCGCTGGTGCCACGTTTAATTCTGGTTGGGATCACTGCGATCGGCGTACTTGCATCTTTGATTATGGCGAATGTGATGGGAACTGAATTACCGGCTTGGCAAGTAACACCCGTCCAATTCGTAGAGTGGGGCAATGCCACTGTATTGGCTTTGGTGGCGAGTGGTCTAGGTATGGGGCTGTATTGGCAATCAAGTCTGGCTGTCGTAAAACAGCAGGATGTTGCGACTAAAACAGCCTTACCGATTTGGGTGGCGCAGCTATTAGCTATCATCGCCTTTGGTTTCTTTGCAGTAAAAGCTGAAATCCCTGCATTTGCTTTAATCGCAGCCATTGTCGCAGCCGCTGCTTTGCTTATGCAAATGGCACGTGAGCAATTACAGCAACGTCAAATGAATATCATCATTCAGTGGGCGATTGTGATCGCTGCCACCTTGGTCTGGTTAATTTCAAATGTTGCTCCAATTTTCAATAATCTGCTGATTCTTTGGGGACTGGTGATCAGTCTGATTTATGCCTTGTTTGCTGGCTGGATCATGAAAATCAGCCATTTGCGTAAATCGATGAACTTCAGCTCAGAAGCGGTGTATAACATCTGGCGTATCGCAGTTCGTATTGTCTTGCCAGTTTCAATTATTTTGGCCATTGTTGCTGTACTAGGACAATTTTTTTGATGACTGAGGCAATGATCTGGGTGGCCTATGCTACCCCGGAACAACAGTTTCATATTGCCGTACCTTTCCAGCCCGGCATGACCGCATTGGATGCAATTGAGCAAAGCGGAATCCGTGCACAGGTGGAATTGCCTGAACCTCTGAGTCTGGGTATTTTTGGCGTTAAGCTACAGGATCACACCCAGCCATTGGCAGTAGGGGATCGGGTAGAGATTTATCGTGCTTTAACCATTAATCCCAAGGATATTCGCCGTAAACGCGCTGAAAAGAATCCGGTGGGCCGTTATGCCAAAGGTAACCGTTTCAAGCAAAATAAATGTTCCGATTAGTGGAATGTGGCTTTATTGAACAGATGGTCTGATTATTTGATAAATCAATCTATTTAATTAAAAAAACCCCTGATCATACAGGGGTTTTTTTATGCAAAACCGATTATAGTGGTGGGGCATTTAAGATCGCTTCTTTGGAACCTGGTAGACCTGGCTGAGATTCTGGAATGGTTTCCAGACCTTCAATACGTTCTACGATACCAGACTGATTAAAGTAAATTTTTAGATGCTGGCCTTGGGCTGCTGGGATCTTGGCTTTTTTAGCATAGGTTCCTGGGGTATAGTTGTAGATGTAGTCCCAGCGTAGCGGATTGAGCGGATCAGATACTGTTGGACTACCGAGCAGGAAACGCACCTGTTGGTGGCTCATTCCTACCTGAATTTTAGAGGCTTGTGCTTGAGTTAAAGGTGTTCCTTGAGGAATATCAACTTTGTACACACCTAATGTCGAACAGCCGACAAGCAATGAAGTGACGAATAACGTCAGCATGATTTTTTGCATTTTGCTACACTATCCCAAATTAATTATGATGCATTTGATCCAAGGATAGATCATACTGCATCTAAACTTTGTTGCCTATTCCAACTTTGATTTTGTTGAGAGACCTTTTTACATGCCTATTTCAAACCAAGATTTACGAAAAGCTGGACTGAAAGTTACCCTTCCACGAATTAAAATATTAGAACTATTAGAAAACTCTAGACGGCATCACCTTAGCGCTGAAGACATTTATAAGACTTTACTCGAACAAGGGGAAGATGTGGGTCTTGCAACTGTGTATCGTGTGTTAACACAATTTGAGGCAGCAGGGATTATCGAGCGTCATAATTTTGAAAATAATCACTCAGTTTTTGAAATTATGCAGGAAGATCACCACGATCACTTGGTTTGTCAAAATTGCAACAAAGTCGTTGAATTTACGAATGATGTTATTGAACATGAACAACACGAAGTTGCGAAGAAATTTGGCTTTGCATTGACTGGTCATTCACTTAATCTTTATGGTTATTGTGACGCGCCTGAATGTCAGGAAGCTTACCGTAAGAAATAATTTAGCTTTAGGCTGAAATAAAAACAGGCTTTATTAAAAGCCTGTTTTTTTTATGCTTTGAAAATGATCAGGTTTGACCATCAAAAGTAATATTGGAATGCGCACGTAATAAATGCTCGCCACCTTCTTCTGACAGTTTGATTTGCAGACGCAGGTCGTTTGGTGAGTCAGCATGTTTTAGTGCATCTTTATAACTAATCTGCTTGGCCTTATACAGGTCATATAATGCCTGGTCGAAGGTTTGCATGCCCAGTTCACGTGAACGTTTCATCAAATCCTTGATTTCATGCACATCGCCTTTACGGATCAGATCCGCAATTAATGGCGAATTGATCAGGATTTCAATCGCTGCGCGGCGGCCATTGCCATCGATAGTTGGAATTAGCTGCTGTGCCACAATGGCTTTCATGTTCAGGGACAGATCCATAAACAACTGGCTGTGACGGTCGGCTTCGAAGAAGTGAATGATACGGTCGATGGCCTGGTTGGCGTTGTTGGCGTGCAGGGTCGCAAAAACCAGGTGACCGGTTTCCGCAAAGGCAATCGCATAGTCCATGGTTTCACGAGAACGGATCTCACCGATCAGAATCACATCTGGTGCCTGACGCAGGGTGTTTTTCAATGCGACTTCAAAGGAGTCAGTATCGATACCGACTTCGCGCTGAGTAATGATACAACCCTTATGCTGGTGCACAAATTCGATCGGGTCTTCAATAGTAATGATATGACCTTTGGAATTTTCATTACGGTAACCAATCAAAGAGGCGAGGGAAGTCGATTTACCAGTACCGGTTGCACCCACAAAAATAATGATTCCGCGTTTGGTCATTGCCAGTTCTTTTAGAATTGGCGGTAACTTCAGCTCATCCATGGTCGGAATGACGGTTTCAATACGGCGCAGTACCATGCCTGGCTGATCGCGTTGCTGGAATGCGCTGACACGGAAACGTGCTGATTTGTCCGGGTTGCTGATGGCGAAGTTACATTCGCGTGTGTCGGCAAATTCCTTGCGCTGCTTCTCGGTCATGATTGAGTTAAGTAACTGCCCCACAGCCGCGCCCGGTAATTTCACCGAGCCAATCGGTACAATCTGACCGTTAATTTTGATAGAGGGTTCAACGTCGGCTGTAATGAACAGATCCGAGGCCTTTTTCTCTACCATGTAGTTGAGTAAGCCGTTAAAGTCCATGATAAAACCCCAAAAAAAATTAATTATTTTTATAAGAATGATTCAGGCTGTTTTGCTGCAGTACGGGCGATTTGCGGACTGATAATCCCTTTTGATACCAGCGTTTTCAGGCTTTGATCCAGCGTGGTCATGCCATAGTTGGCACCGGTTTGAATCGCAGAGTACATCTGTGCCACTTTGTTTTCACGGATCAGGTTACGGATCGCCGGAATACCGATCATGATTTCGTGTGCAGCCACACGACCACCCCCATTTTTCTTCAATAGGGTTTGTGAAATAACGGCTTGTAGAGATTCTGACAACATGGCACGGACCATGTCTTTTTCTTCAGCAGGAAACACGTCAATCACACGGTCAATGGTTTTTGCCGCTGAGGTGGTATGCAGGGTACCGAAGACCAAATGACCGGTTTCCGCAGCAGTGAGTGCCAGACGGATGGTTTCAAGGTCACGCATCTCACCGACCAGAATAATATCCGGGTCTTCACGTAATGCAGAACGTAATGCTTCATTAAATCCATGCGTGTCACGATGCACTTCACGCTGGTTGATCAGACATTTTTTCGATTGGTGTACAAATTCGATTGGATCTTCGACGGTCAGGATATGGTCATAGCGGTTGTCATTGATATAGTCCAGCATTGCCGCAAGCGTCGTTGATTTACCCGAACCGGTTGGCCCTGTCACCAATACGATTCCACGTGGATATTCGCAGATATCTTTAAAGATCTGGCCCATACCTAGATCTTCAATGGTCAGTACTTTAGATGGAATGGTACGGAATACTGCGCCTGCACCGCGGTTCTGGTTAAATGCGTTCACACGGAAACGGGCCACACCTGGAACTTCAAATGAGAAGTCAGTTTCCAGATTTTCTTCATAATCACGGCGTTGCTTGTCATTCATGATGTCGTACACCAGTTTGTGTACTTCTTTATGTTCCAGTGCAGGCAGGTTGATGCGACGTACTTCCCCGTCCACACGAATCATGGGTGGCAAACCTGCTGATAAGTGTAAATCCGACGCACCATTTTTAGCAGAAAAGGCTAACAGTTCTGTAATATCCATAAGGTCCCCGAGTTCATTAAAATGTTATTTATTTTGCTAGAATAATAAGGCTTTCCCACAGCTTAACCAACACTTAGTTGATGAGCAAGGGAAAAAATCCCGCACGAAATGAGAACCCCATCAATGAATATGCTGCAACAGTCACGAAATCAGGTTTTAGCTCAGATCCAGTCCGCCTGCGCTCTGGCGGGGCGTGAGCCGGATTCGGTGCAACTTCTGGCCGTCTCCAAAACCCAGCCTAGCCCTGTGCTGGCAGAAATGTATCAGGCTGGTCAGCGTGCCTTTGGTGAAAACTATTTACAGGAAGCGCTGGAAAAAATCACAGCACTCAAAGACATGGATATTGAGTGGCATTTTATCGGTCATGTGCAGCGCAACAAAACCAAACATCTGGCAGAAAATTTTGCCTGGGTGCATGGGGTGGATCGTTTGATTATTGCTGAACGTTTATCTAATCAGCGTAGTGATTCTCAAGCTGCGCTTAATATCTGTCTGCAAGTCAATATTGATGGGCAGGATAGCAAGGACGGTTGTCAGCCTGAGGAAGTGGCTGATCTAGTAGCACAGATCAGTCAATTACCGAATTTGCGCTTACGTGGTTTGATGGTCATTCCTGCACCAGAAAATACTCAGGCTTTCGCAGATGCCAAAGCCTTGTTCGAAGAGGTCAAAAGTCATCATGCAAAACCTGAAGACTGGGATACTTTAAGTATGGGGATGTCTGCCGACATGACCGAGGCGATTGCAGCAGGTTCTACCATGGTGCGTGTAGGAACTGCCTTGTTTGGTGCACGTCCTAAAAAAGCGGACTGATGTATACAGACAATTGAATTTTGGGAAAGCGTTATTGCAGAGTAGTTGATAACGCTTTTTTTCTTTGGGGTTCCAGCCATTGGGCCATAAGCCAGGCAAAGAAAATTAAGCTGCACATGCTTATAAACAAGGATAAAACGGCACCTTCAAGACCATAATCAAGCGTTGCAGGAAAGCAGCCTAGAATAAAAAGTAGTAAAGGAAAATGGGTGACATAAAGTGTATAGGAGAAATTTGCAGATTGAGGCCAAACTGGTTGATATTGGCTTTGCTGATGTTGCAGCTGCACAATCCAGCAGACAAAGGCGAGTCCCATACACAGGTTAAACGGCACAAAATAATTTACACGATATAAGTCAGCCTGTTCAATGACATGAAACTGGTAAGCATCCGCACAGGCAATTATAAACGCCAAACCAAAGAGCACTAATTTAACGGGTTGTAGCTGACTCAAAAAGCGCAGCTGGATCTGCCGGAATGAACTGGCAAAGGCAACTAGCCAGAGCAGAAAATAAAACAGAAACTGAAAGTTCAGTATGGAAAGCCCTAGAAGCAAGATAAAAAAGCCAATTTTAGCGATTTCAGAATTTTTTAAAAAAGGCAGAAATCCGGCCAGCACATAAAACCAGACTTCAAAGCTCAGGCTCCAGAGCGGTGCATTGGCAGATACCGTCGGTGTAATAAAGCCATTAAGAAAGAATAAAGAACCCAAAAAATCCTGAGTACCAATGTTATAGGCAGTCCGGATCATCATGCCAAAACTGTTCTGGAACTCATGGCTATGTGAAGCAAAAAATGTAGGTGCTAGTGCATATAGAACTAGACTGAAAGCGGATGCAAACAGAAAGGGCGGTAAAATGCGGCGATAACGCTGCCGTATATACTGCCGCAGATTAAAATTTTCATGTTTTTGGATGTTGTTCTGAATCGAAGTCCCGATTAAAAAGCCACTGAGCACAAAAAAGATCATCACAGCAGCCTGGCCTAATAGACGTACCCAGGAATATAGGCTCAGATCAAAAGGTGCGATAAAAGCCTGAAAACTATGACTGAATAGCACCACAATGGCACTGATACCCCGCAAGCTCTCAAGCTGTAAGCTGAAATAGGGCGAGAGCTTGTTCGGGGTGGAGTTCATGCTTTAACCTATAATCTGAATAGTACTGGCACCGGCACCGACCGGTTTAACCTGAATCTGAACCGGAATCCGTTCATGCATCTCCTGTACATGTGAAATCAGCACCACTTTACGCCCCTGACTTTGTAAATGATCTAAAGCATTCATGACCATATGTAAGGAAGCCGGGTCTAAAGTACCAAAACCTTCATCAATAAATAGCGATTCCAGCTTCATAGAGCCGGAAGCCATATTGGCAATCGCTAAGGCCAGAGCCAGAGAGACCAGGAAAGTTTCACCGCCAGAGAGTGACAGGACAGGACGTACTTCACTGTTCATATCCAGATCGATAATCGCCAGACTTAAACTGTCTGGAATCCGGTACAGCTGATAACGCGGCGCCAGGGGCTGTAATTGCTGATTGGCATATTCGACCAGAATATCTAGATGATGTTCCTGCGCGATTTTCTGGAATTTGGTGCCTTCCTTATGGCCAATCAGGTCATAGATCCGGCCCCAACGATATTCTTCAGCTTTGACCTGTTCAATCTGATGCTGGTAACGTTGTAAGGTCGATTGGTTATTGGCATGTATTCTTAATTTGGTGGCTACTTCATTACAGGAATTTTCCTGTTCAGCTTTTTCCTGTGCCAGACTACTTAAGCGCAGTTCAACTTCTTCAAAGCTAAGTTCAGGCTTGGACTTCAAATGATGCTGATATTGTTCTTCCAGAATGTCCCAAGCCGTTTTGGCATTTTCAACCGCCTGATGTTGTGCCTGTAATTGCTGGCGAATTTGCTGATGCTGTTGCAAGTCAATATTCAGGCAATGCTGGATATGCTCGGCATCAAACGCAGGATGTGTATTTTGCCAGTCCTGAATAGATTGCTGGCATTGCTTGATCTGCTGTTCTAGTTGCTGAATCTGAGTGATGAAACTCTGTTTTTTCAGTTCAGCCTGTTGTAAACGCTGATCATGCTGCTGGGTCATCAGACTCTGTGCCCGTAACTGTTCATCCAACGCCTGTTGTTGTTGCTCCAAACGGTCACGCCATTCCTGTGCCTTAGGATAAATCTGTCCGGCATGGGTAAGGGTCAGGTGGTTGAGCTGTTCACGTAGCGCTTTACCCATATTCAGTGCCGTATTCATCTTTTGCTGTAACTGTGCATCATATTGCTGATGCAGGCTGAGCTGATCACGTGCTTTTTCAATCTGCTGATTTAAGCTTTGCATGTGAGTCTCTAGGGTTTTGAATTCCTGAGACTGTTTCTGACGTTGTTGTAGTTGTTGAGATAACTGCTGACAGCTTGATGAGACATCAGTAATCCAGGATTTCTGCAAGGATTCAGGCAGTAAATTAACAATCGGCTGAATCATTTGTTCTAACTGTGAATGCTGCTGTATGCTAAAACGTAGCTGATCCAGCTGTTGCTGTTGCTGACGCCATTGTTTCCAGTCACTTTGCTGATTTTGCAGGGTTTGTGCTAGCTGCTGTTGTTCTTGTTGAAGTTGAAGCACATGCTGACCAAGCTGTTGCTGCAAATGATCTGTACTCTGGCTTAAATCAAACAGCAAATCAAATTGCTGAAGATCCTGATTTAATTGAACCTTCTGCTGTTGTAGTGTCGTATTGAGCTGACTGCTGCGTTGCTGATGTTGCTCAATTAAGGTTTGTAGTTGAGATTGCTGGATTTGTGCTTGCTGATATGCCTGAGTCAGTTGCTGTAGTTTTTTCTGAGCTTCCTGAAGCTGCTGGTCATGTAGCTGTTGCAAAGCATTTTCTAGCAGTTCCTGATGCTGTACAAAAGGATGCTCATGACTGCCACAGACCATACAAGGCTCATTTGGTTTCAGCTGTGCACGTAATTCCTGCACACTTTGTGCCTGTAATAAACGTTGCTGAGCCAATACTTGTTGCAATTGTTCGAAGGCCTGTTCTGCTTCCTGACGTTGTTGCTGTAATTGAATAAGTTCAGTTTCTAGTTGCTTTAAGCGATCATGATGGCTTTTTAAGTCGCAATTTAATTGTAGGTTTTCAGCTTCTAAGCCAGCCATTTGCTGTACGGTTCGCATTAAAGCTTCAAGCTTCGAATGCTGGGTACTGAGTTGCTGTTGTTGGATCTGGAACTGTTGGACTTGCTGTTCAAGCTGGTCCAGATGAGTATAGCGCTGAGTGAATTCCTGCAAGCTGGCAGATAAAGCCTGTTGCTGCTGTTCCAGTTCAGTGCGGCTGGATTGGAAAAGTGCTGAGTGCTGCCGCATGAATTTCTGATGCAGTTCCTGATAATCCTGCAAGCGTTGTAAGGTTGCTTGTGGCTCGTCATCAAAAACTGCTAAGAAGCTGTGTTGTTCCAGTTGCCTTTGAATCTGATGGTACTGAGTCTGAACCTGTTGTAAACGTTGCTCAGTCTGCACCAGCTGATTCTGAACAGGCTGAATCTGCTGGGTTCTATAGGTCTGCTGTTCGGCTAAAAGCTGCTTATACTGCTCGCCAATCGATAGCATTTCATGATCCAGTTTGAGTCCTTGATCCAGATAAGGTTTGATCTTATGGAACTCTTGTTGCTGCTGTTGTTGCAGTTGCTGAATGTGCCGTAATTTGTGCTGTTCGCTATCACGCTGCTGCTGAACTGACGTGAATTCGGCAACAAAATTTTGTTGCTGAGTCAGTAAATGGCTACGCTGCTTCTGGAACTGATGTTGCTGGACAAACTGTTCCCGAATCTGCTGAAACTGATCCAGTTGATCTAATAACTTTTTTTGCGGTGCCATTTTCTGTTCAGCATCTAGCTGAACCGTATAGATTTCTTTTTTGGCCTGAATTTCAGTATAGAGATAATGCTGCTGGCGATGCCATTTCAGGTCATTTTCCAGTACTTTTTCGCTCTGGTTTAGATGCTCAACCACCTGTTTTAAAGTCGTGTGTTGCTGCTGTAGAGCAGCAATATCTTCTTCAGACAACAATTCCAGATGACCGATTAATTTTTCCAGATCAGCGCGTTTTTGCTTCACCTCACTGTGTTTTTCAAAGGCCTTCTGGCTGACCAGACTGAAAATCTGAGAATTGGTCAGATATTCAAGTAGATCAGCACGTTCATTATCTTTGGCTTTTAGAAAAGCGCCAACTTCGGACTGTGCCAATAAAACTGCACGAGTAAATTGCTCAAAACTCAAGCCGACCAGTTTTTCAATCAGCGGCGTGCATTCAGAAATTTTCTGATTCAACACGCGTTGATCATCCAGACAGGTAATAGCACGATCGACCTTTAAATTACCATCCACTTTCTGCCGGGCACGACGAATTTCCCAGCGTGCCGTATAGCGTTTCTGGTCTAGGGCAATAAATTCAAGCTCGGCAAAACCCTGTACGCAGCCACGGCGCAGAATATTTTTGGAGTCCTTGATTGAGACATCCTGACCACCTGCATCTTTCAGGCTACCTGTGGCGCCCTTTAAACGTGGAATTTCGTTATACAAGGCCAGGCACATGGCATCAAGCAGGGTGGATTTACCAGCACCGGTTTTTCCGGTAATTGCAATCAGGCCAGCATGTGCCAGTGGATTCGATTCAAAATCAATATGATGCGTACCAGCGAGAGAAGCGAGGTTATTTAGGCTCAGACGGATAATTTTCATGGCTGATCCTAAGCTTGTTGTTTTTGTGCAAGTTCATGTTGGGCTTCGACCAGTAACTGCTGAAAATCCTGCTGTACCGAATGATCCTGGCTATAGCCCATTTTTTCCCAGATATTGAAAAACAGCGATTCAGGCGTTGGTGGTGCCAAGTCAATTTTAGAGCTATCGGCCTGATCTTCTGCTTGTCGTTGATAAATCCGGCTGATGCGTAGCAGACGATAACGATTTGGCGGCAGTGCCTGTTCAATCTGCTGACGTAAATCTACTGGTGGCGGTGCATCAGTAGTGTATTCAATTTCCAGAAAATGTCGTGCTGCCAGATGCTCAATTTCCCCAGTCGGCTGTGCTTTTACTTTGCTGAGCAGATTTTCCAGATTTTCCCGAATTCTAAATAGCTCGACAGTACGAGGAACTTTCAGCGCTTCAAACTGAAAACGCTGTTCAGCATTTTGTTCAGGATCGATTCTGACTTCAACAACCTGATGCGAATAGTTGATCTCACTAAAGGATAGGGGAATTGGGGAGCCACTATAGCGAATATGCGGCTGACCGACTTTCTGCGGTTTATGCAGATGTCCCAGAGCGACATAGTCAATGACTTCATCAAATAGCGCCGTTGAGAGAGCCTCTTCATTGCCGACAATAATGGGGCGTTCGGAATCGGAAGTTTCACCGCCTTGCATATGTGCATGTGACATAAGAATCAGTGCCTGATGTGGCTGCTTACGTGCTTTGGCTTCGGCAATCAACTGTTGGTGCAGATAGCTGATGGCATTCTGGCTATTATGGGTATGTTCATTAATACCGGTAATCTCGGCACTACGCAAATAAGGCAGGGTTAGGCACCAGGCAATAATCTCTAGCTGCTGGTCATAAATCGGAACCAGTAAACGATCCAGATCAAGAGCATTGTCCGCAGTCCGGCCGACAATACCCACCGCTTTAGCATTGAATTTGGTCAATAAAGGTTGGACCTGTTCAATCCGGTAACCTGAATCATGGTTGCCAGCAATCATCAGGGTTTGCATATGCGGTGCCAGTTCATGGGCATCGGCAAGGAATTGATAAAGCTGTCTTTGGGCACTGGAAGCGGGATTGATGACATCAAAAATATCACCAGCAATCAGTAGGGCATGTGGCTGTTTTTCCTTGATTTGTTCAAGAAGCCATTTCAGGAATTGTGCATGTTCAAATTCACGGTCATGGTTATGGAAAAATTGTCCCAAATGCCAATCAGAAGTATGTAGAAAATGAACTGCCATGTATACCCACCTTTATTTTTGCCTTCTTACTATAGAAAAAAGCCTAGCTAAAAATCTACTTGAAAAAAATATTTTGATCTATTTCATTGCTACACTTCATTGAAACTATTTTCAGCGTAATTTTGAATATAAGAATAATACTTGTGAAATCAATAAAATATGATGTTTATATATAAAGTATTGAATACAGCGTTTTTATTTTAAATCTTACTTCAGGCAATTTCATAACATCTGAATAGCAGAACCAATATTTTTATAAAAATTGCTAAAAACAGACTTGAAAAACTACAGGAAATCATTATTTTATGCTGCATAAGAAGCTAATAAAGATTGGCAGGCGAATTGTTAAAAACGGTTCGTCCAAAAAATAAAAACCGACGATTCGAGTGATGATGAAATCGTCGGTCAAAGATTTGTGTATAGTGAAAATTTTGGCTGCTATTCAAAATTTTCTAAAACACTGGACTTATTGCTTTAGCAAAGAGAACGAAAATTTGTGGATGCCAGTCCAAATTTCCGAACCTTGTACCCTATATAACGTCAGCATCTCGCTTTAGGTTGACAATAAAATGAAAAAAAAATTAATTTTTTTTATACTAGTTGATTAATCGTCCTTGAGTCCTGCTAATGGTGTCTCTAACTCGCTATTTTCTCTGGTTTTTCTTCCTATGCTTTATTTTTACCTGCATTTGCGGGGTTGTGGCGGCGTTAATGCCGACTGGCATGGGCGCAGTATTAACCATTGTGCCTTATCTGGTGGCGATGATCTGGGTACTATTTAAATTTTTAAAAAAGGAGCAACGGGCGCCCACCCAGGCAGAGCGTAAAAAGTTTACCTTAGGATTCAGCCTGATTTATTGGGGTTATAACCTGGTGTTTTTAATTCTAGGAATTGCTATTGCGACGCGTTCCAATCCGAATGCCTGGCAGGACTTTTTACTATATCTGCAACAGCCACAATTTATGAGCATTGTCGTGATCATGTTCCTGCTCATCGCGATTCCGCTTTATCTGCTGACCTACTGGTTTTACGGCAAACAGGCACAGCGTATGGCAGCAAAAATTTTTAGCTAAGATTTTAACTCTTTATATCAAAATCGTTGAGATTAAATTCAAAAAGCTAAATCAGGCTGATAGAAAATCAGACGTTTTCTGTATAGCCTGATAACAATTCCTTATTTATCGATCCAGCCTACTTCATCTAACATTTTGATTTATGAGTGACGTATAATTTGAGCAATACAATAATAATGGCTCAGAATAACCATGTATAAACCTGTAGTCCTCATGACAGGCGCCAGCGGTTTTATTGGCAGCCATCTGGTGAAATTTTTACTGGCTCGTGATTATGCGGTAATCGGCCTGACCCGGCAGAAAAAATTGCGAGAAGAGCATCCTGATTTTCACTGGATTAATGATCTGGAAGAATTGAAAAATCATCAGATTGACTATGTGATTAATCTGGCTGGTGAAAGTATTGGTCAGGGTCGCTGGACAGCCGCACGGAAAAAGAAATTGCTGGACAGTCGGTTAAATACCACCAAGCAGTTATATGACTATCTAGAAGAAAATCAGATCAAGCCTAAACGTATTATTTCGACTTCAGCGGTCGGCTACTACGGAATCGATCCGCAAGAACGCTGGGATACTGTATGTACTGAACAAAGTCCACCACAATCCATTTTTATGTCAGAACTGTGTGAGAAGTGGGAAAAACTGGCCTTGTCCTATACCGGGCAGGACACCAAAATTGTTCGCTTTGCTGTGGTGTTCGGTCAAGGGGGCGGGATTCTTCCGCAGATGTTATTGCCAATTAAACTGAATATATTTGGCCGGATTGGCCATGGGCGCCAGCCGGTGACCTGGGTACATCTACAGGATGTCATGCGGGCGATCGAATTCCTGATGCAGCAGCCGACCCAGCAACAGGTATTTAATGTGGTTGCACCTGAAAAAGTCAGTCAAGCGCAATTTGTCCGGATCGCAGCACAGGTGCTGAAACGTAAACCTTTATTACCCTTACCAGCTTGTAGTATGAAAATGATGCTAGGTGAACAGTCACAACTGATTCTGAATGGTCAATACGTTCAGCCCAGAGCTTTGCAGGAAGCCGGATTTGAATTTAATTATCCAACCCTGAAAGAAGCGCTAATTGATATTTTAAACCATTAAAGAATGCAGCTGTAAGCGCTGTATCGGACTATAAGGCTGTGGATCTACAATGGTCGGTTGTTCCAGAATTAACTGAGACAGGAATTTTCCAGAAGCAGCACCCATACATAAGCCATTACGGAACTGGCCAAAATTGGTCCAGAGATTGTTCAGATGCGGAATTTTGCCGATATAAGGAATGCCATCAGGGGAGCTTGGTCGTAGACCAGCCCACTGTTTCACAATTGGGAAATCAGCCAGTTCTGGCACCATCTCCAGACAGGCTTCCAAAATATTCTGACGGATTTCAGCAGAAGGCGAAGTATCAAAACCGACCTGACGCATGCTGGAACCACACAGCACATGACCATCACGACGTGGAATCAGATACATGACCTTGTTCATGCACATGGTTGGTAGCCAGTTTTCTGGCGTTTTAAAGAGCAACATCTGGCCTTGAACCGGATGAACTGGAATGTCCAGACCGAGCTGTTCAGACCAGCGTGCAGACCATGCACCGGTGGCAATGACGAACTGATCTGCTTTAAAGCTCAGGCCATTTTTAGTGGAAACACTGTGTACATGATCTTGCTGGATATTTAGCTGACTAATATTGCAATGCTCTTGCCAAGTGACACGCGGATGCTGTTTAAGGTAAGCAATAATGGACTGTAACAGTCGCGGATTGCGGATATTGGAAAGTTCTGGAAAATAGATCGCCTGTTTAAATTTCGGATCTACTTTGGAATTGATTTGCTGGATTTGAGGCTGATTCAGATATTCGGCATGTTGCTGTGGATCCTGATATTGCTCGGCATAGCGCAGTCCGATTTCAAAATCCGTTTCATCAAAAATCAGCATACCGGTTTCATGGATCTGGAAATCAATCCCGGTAATCGGTTGCAGTTTCTGGTTCCAGGCTTGATACAAGGGTTTGGCATGGCGGGCGAGGGCATTAACGGCATCGGGATAACGCCAAGGATACATCGGGGAGAGGATGCCGCCTCCGGCCCAAGAGGCTGCCTGTCCAGCCGCTTGTTGATCAAAAATCGTAATGGAACATCCCTGTTCAAGCAATTCCAGAGCTGACATCAAGCCGGTAATGCCTGCTCCGATAATGGCGATATGCATTGCGCCAAGGTCCTTCTATTTTATTTCATGTCTTTCAGTTTGAGCGCCGCTTCTTCCGCGAAGTAAGTCCAGATACCATCTGCGCCGGCACGACGGCAGCACATCAGGGACTCTAGAATTACACTATCAGATAACCAGCCATTCTGAATTGCAGCAGCCAGCATGGCATATTCACCACTAACCTGATAAATAAAGGTGGGTATACCGAAGGTATCTTTGACTTCACGAACCACATCCAGATACGGCATTCCCGGTTTAACAATCACCATATCTGCACCTTCTTGGATATCCAGTGCAATTTCATGCAATGCTTCGGCACGGTTAGCGAAATCCATTTGGTAATTGTATTTATTACCGCCTTTCAGGTTGCTGGCAGAACCAACCGCATCACGGAATGGGCCATAGAAGCTAGATGCATATTTGGCTGAATAGGCCATAATAGAGGTATAGATATGGCCATTCTGTTCAAAGGCCTGACGAATTGCACCGATGCGGCCATCCATCATGTCACTTGGCGCGACAATATCAGCTCCGGCTTCTGCATGGCTTAAAGTCTGCTTGATCAGCGCTTCAACCGTTTCATCATTCAGGACATAGCCGGTTTCATCAATGATGCCGTCTTGGCCATGCGTGGTATAAGGATCTAGCGCGCCGTCGGTGATCAGCACCATTTCCGGTAATTCTTTTTTCAGCAGACGAACGGTCTTCTGTACCAGACCATCTTCATGCCAAGCCGCTTCTGCGGTCAGGCTTTTATCTTCTTGGGGTGTAACCGGGAACAGCGCCAGCTTATTGACACCTAGTTCGAGCAAACGTTCTGATTTTTTTAACAACAAGTCAGCAGACAAACGCTGCACATTTGGCATACTTGGAATGTCTTGGGTCTGGTTTTGTCCCGAAAGCACAAATACTGGATAAATCAAGTGATCAGCACTGAGATGGGTTTCACGTACCATAGAACGTAAATGCTCATTTTTACGAATACGACGCATGCGAGTTGCAGGAAACGCGGGACGATTGAACGTATAGGTCATAAAAATCTCAGTAATCAGTATTAAACTAGGCCCCTATTGTAACCCTATCTGAATTTTTTGGGCATAAATTAGCGGTTTTTTATTGTTGTAGCTTCGGGCAGACTTATGACTAAGACAGAAAGAAATTGGACAGGTAATATACATTTAGGTGCAAAAGTGGATATTGAAGTAGTCTTAAACCAGTTGGTACACGCTTTTAATACCTCTCCTTTTTTTAAGCATAATGGCATGACCATGCGGGTGGTCGATGGTCAGATCGAAGCATATGTTGAAATGCAGGATTTCATGATTGGAAATGTGGCATTTCAGATTCTGCATGGTGGTCTTGCAGCGACCATACTCGACAGTATTGGCGGAATTGTGGCGATGGGTGAGCTGTACAAGAAAGCTGAACCGGAAACTATTGCCGATACGATTAAAAAGGTATCACGTCTGGCGACGGTAGATATGCGCGTGGATTATCTGGCGCCCGGTCGTGGCAAATATTTTATTGCCCGTGCAGAAACCTTACGTTTGGGGCGTAAGGGTTGCACCATGCGCATGACCATGGTCAATGATAATGACAAGCCGATTGCTACAGCGATTGCTTCATATGCCTATTAATTAAGTTTATCTCCTCGATCCTGGCTTACTCTGAGCCCGAACTAAGCCCTTATTCCTGGAATAGGGGCTTAGCTTTTTAAACTTCCGAGTAATATTTTTTTGCATATTTTCTAATTTTTATTATTAGAATGCATGAAAATTAAATTAATACGGCTTTCTCATTTTACCCATTGATCAATAAACGGGATATGAATCTATTATACATTCATGTCAGTGCTGGTCAGTGTGGCTGCGTGACCAAGTCTGTTGGATTTAGGAAAAAATCAATGACAGATGTACAAGACACCCTGCCAGAAAACGCATCAGATGCAACTTCGGATCAAGCTTTAAAAAATAAACGTAAAAAAGCCCTGAGTATTGTTACCCTCCTCATGGTGATTGCACTGGTGTTGTTTCTGGTTTGGAAATTCTTCCTGAACAATTCGGTCAGTACTGAAAATGCTTATGTGGGGGCCGAAACGGCTTCTATTACGTCTATGGTGAGTGGTCAGGTCGCTGAAGTATTGGTTCATGATACACAAGCGGTCAAACAGGGCGATATCCTGGCCAAAATCGATGACCGTGATGCCAAAATTGCAGTGGCTCAGGCACATGCAGAGCTAACCAAAGCCAAGCGCCAGTACAAACAGACTGCGGCCAATAGCGGGGCTTTAAGCTCACAAATTGGGGTTAGTGATGATGCAATTCGCAGTGCCGAAGCTCAGCTCGCTCAAGCTCAGGCAGCCTTGCATAAAGCACAAGATGAATATACGCGTCGTGAAAAACTCAGTGCGAGCGGTGCAGTGTCTAAAGAAGAACTCAGTACCGCACAATCTGCATTGGATACGGCCAAAGCCGGCGTAGCTTCTGCTGAAGCGGGTCTGGCACAAGCAAGATCCAGTCAGAAAGCCGCACAAAGCAATTTAGCGGCGAATGAAGCTTTGATTCAAGGTGCGAATGAAAACTCAACGCCTGATGTACTCGTGGCTGAAGCCAAACTGAAACAGGCCGAGCTAGACTTAGAACGTACTGTAATTAAAGCACCTTTTGATGGGGTGGTTTCACGCCGTTCAATTCAGGTGGGTCAACGTGTTGCGCCAGGTACAATGCTGATGATGGTCGTACCAGTAGATCAGCTCTATGTCGATGCCAACTTTAAGGAAAGCCAGCTGGAAAACGTCCGTGTCGGTCAAAAAGCTGAACTGACGTCTGATCTGTATGGTAAATCGGTGAAATACCACGGCACCGTAGTTGGCTTCTCTGGCGGTACAGGTTCAGCCTTTGCTTTGATCCCGGCTCAGAATGCCACAGGCAACTGGATCAAAGTGGTACAGCGTTTGCCAGTCCGTATTCAGCTAGATCCGAAAGAACTGGCCGAGCATCCGCTACGTGTGGGTCTGTCGATGGAAGCTGAAATCCAATTTAAGAAGTAATTCCCGATGAATAAATATGTTCCATATGGGAATCTGACCGGCGGCAAGCTGATGCTGGCGGCCTTTGTGCTGGCATTGGCTAATTTCATGGTCGTGCTGGACATGACCATTGCCAATGTCTCGGTGCCGCATATTACCGGTAGTCTGGCAGTGTCCAGCTCGCAAGGCACCTGGGTCATTACGTCTTATGCAGTTGCAGAAGCGATCTGTGTACCTTTGACAGGCTGGCTGGCGGGTCGCTTTGGTAGTGTTCGACTCTTTGGTGTCTGCTTGCTCGGCTTTACCATTTTTTCAATTCTGTGCGGGATTTCGACCAGTCTGGAAATGTTGGTGTTTTGCCGGATCGGGCAGGGGCTGTTTGGCGGCCCGATTATGCCCCTCAGTCAGACTCTATTGCTACGCATCTTCCCACCTGAAAAGCAATCTCAGGCGATGGGCATGTGGGCGATGACCACTGTTGTTGGTCCAATTCTTGGTCCAATTCTCGGTGGTACCATCAGCGATAATCTGTCTTGGCATTGGATTTTCTTTATCAATATACCAGTGGGACTGTTCTGTGGCCTGGCTGCATTGAAGCTATTAAAGCCAGCAGAAACTGAAACCAATGCATTGAAGATTGATAAGGGTGGTTTATTCTTACTGATTCTTTGGATTGGTGCGCTACAGTTGATGCTAGATCTCGGTCATGAACATGATTGGTTTAGCAGCTCCTTTATCGGCACATTGGCAGTGATTGCTGTGGTCGGTTTAATCATCTTTACCATTTGGGAACTGACCGAACGGCATCCGATTGTAGATATCCGGATTTTCCGATATCGCGGGTTTACCTTTGCTGTGCTGTCGTTGGCCTTTGCCTTCGGTGCTTTCTTTTCCAGTATTGTTCTTATTCCGCAATGGGTGCAGATTAATCTCGGCTATACCGCCACTTGGGCAGGTTATTTAACCGCGACCATGGGTTTTGGCAGTCTATTGATGTCACCGATTGTGGCAAAGATGGCAACCAAATATGACCAGCGCATTTTGGCCAGTTTTGGTTTGACCTTGCTTGCCGTGGTCACCTTAATGCGGGCTTTCTGGACTACGGATGCGGATTTTATGGCATTGGCCTGGCCGCAGATTCTGCAAGGTTTCGCGGTGCCATTCTTCTTCATTCCACTTTCCAATATGGCGTTGGCCTCAGTACAGCCGCAGGAAATGGCTTCAGCTGCTGGTTTGATGAACTTTCTGCGAACTATGGCTGGAGCGATCGGGGCTTCAATTGCAGTCACGATCTGGGATGATCACAGTAAAGTGGCCCGCAGTGAGCTGGTAGGTAAACTGAATGTCGAAGAAACCCAGAATACCTTAATGGCACAGGGCATGAGTTCGGACAGTGCCTTGGGTTATATTTCCAGTCTGGTGGATAAAGAAGCATTAACGCTGTCTGCCAATCACCTGTTTTTAATACTGGCGATGGTCTTTATTTTTGCTGCCTTCATCGTCTGGTTGGCACCACGACCGAAAGCGGATGTGGGTGGAATGCCATCACATTAATATGTTTCAAAATAAAAAAACCGCTAACTATTTAGCGGTTTTTTTCGATCTTATAAATCTGATTTAGCCCGTTTTAAGGCATTTTGCCATTTAGCTAAATGGGCTTCACGTTCATCGGACTGCATTTTGGGTTCAAAGGCACGTTCCAGTTGCCAGGACTGGGCAATTTCATTAAGGCTGGAAAATACGCCGGATTTTAAGCCTGCCATGGCTGCGGCACCCCAAGCTGTGGATTCCAGCATCTTCGGACGCAAGACAGGAACATTGAGCAGGTCAGCCTGAAACTGCATTAGCATATCATTACAACTGGCACCGCCATCGACCCGTAACTCTTTTAAAGGATGGGCAATATCGGACTGCATGGCCGTCAGTACATCGGAGACCTGAAAAGCAATGGACTCCAGTGCAGCTCGGGCAATATGGGCTTTATTGGTCCCACGTGACATACCACAAAGCAGGGCACGCGCTTCACTATCCCAATGAGGTGCACCCAGTCCGGTAAAAGCAGGAACTAAGACCACGCCGTCAGTATCTTCAACTTTACAGGCCAGCTTCTCAATATCACTGCTTTTCTGAATGATGCCGAGCCCATCACGTAACCATTGCACCACAGCACCGGCCATAAAAACGCTGCCTTCCAGGGCATAGCTGGTCTGTTCCTGTGCTTGCCAGGCGAGGGTAGAAAGCAATTTATTCTGACTCAGCTGGATGTCATGGCCGGTATTAAATAACATAAAACAGCCGGTGCCATAGGTGTTTTTTGCCATACCGGGTTCGAAACAGGACTGACCAAACAGGGCAGATTGCTGATCTCCCAGAATACCGGTAATGGGAATCGTAGCCCCTAATAAACCCGGTGCCGTATCTGCAATATGACAATCAGAACTGATGATTCGTGGTAGGACTGAGGCTGGAATATGAAACAGGTCGAGTAATTCCTCATCCCAGTGTTGAGTCTGCAGATTCATCAACATGGTACGGGAAGCATTACTCGTTTCAATAATATGCTCAGCCCCTTGAGTCAGGTTCCAGATCAGCCAGCTATCAATGGTGCCAAAAGCGACATGACCTTGCTCTGCAAGTTCACGTAAGCCATCCACATGTTCTAATAACCAGACCAGTTTCCCGGCACTGAAATAAGGATCAATCCGTAATCCGGTTTTTTGTTGTACCTGATCCATCTGGCCTTGCTGAATCAGCTGATTACACCAGTCTGTTGCACGACGATCCTGCCAGATAATCGCTGGTGCAAGAGGCCTACCATTACGGCGATCCCATACCACAGTCGTTTCACGCTGATTGGTCAGGCCAATGGCTTTAATATCTTTGGCCAGAATCCGGGCAGTGGCTAAGGCCTGTTGTACCACTGCAATCTGCGAGCTCCAGATTTCCTGTGCATCCTGCTCAACCCAGCCGGAATGTGGGGTCTGGATATGAGTTTCGCGTTGAGCTGTTGCCTGAATCTGTCCGTGTTCATTAAAGATAATTGCACGGCTAGATGTCGTTCCCTGATCGAGTGCCAATAAATAGCTCATAATTTTTTTAAATGCTGACTTGAATTATGAAATATTAGCGCAATTATCTAATTAGGCGCATTCAAAAGTGTATTTGTGTAGAAAATGCATCGTATTTTTTGCCAGTTATGCTATGATGAGCTTGTACTTTGGGGATGTTCTTGGCTTCGACGCCGATGATGAAACTCATAGATGCATGCCGAGAGCGCATTTTCTCTCGTAAATCAAATTTGCATTTTAATAGTCGCAAACGACGAAACTTACGCTCTAGCAGCCTAAGGGCTGCTTGTCCGCATCTCTGAATACTTGTGGTTAGAGATCCCGACTGAAGCGAACGCACACAAGTCCGTATAGAGTCAAGCCTCGGGGCTTTATACCAAATCTAGAGGATCGCACCTTGAACCCTGTTCGTCGGGTCTCTTGGTGTTAAAATAATAGACGATATCTAAGCATGTAGTATTCTCGAGCGTAGTGTTGGCGGACGCGGGTTCAACTCCCGCCATCTCCACCAAATACCTTTCAAAACATGGCGGAACATGCCAAGTTTTAGAACTAAAAGGCTTGATTCTAAAGGAATTAAGCCTTTTTTTATGCCTAAACATAATTGAGCTTAACCGAGTATATGAGTTTGTATCATGTATCACATCGTGTATCATTGATAAATAATTGAAACCACTGTGATACACAATGAAGCGTTCGGATATTAAAAAGCGCCCTTTATCAGATACCGTATTGGAAAATCTAAAACCTGAAGATAAGGATTATCGGGAGTTAGATGGCAATGGGCTGTATTTCTTTGTACAGAAGAATGGAAACAAGTCTTGGCAATTAAGATATAAAAAGCCTGATGGGAAGTGGTCTTGGGTTGGCTTAGGTGGTTATCCTGCGATTAAAGGCAAGCTTGCTCGAAAGAAAGCTCAAGAATTATTGAATGACATCGGCAACGGCGAAAATCCTATTGTGAGCAAACAAGAGCGAAAGATAAAAGAGCTTGAAACCAATAATGCTACTTTTGAAGCTTTAGCTCGTGAGTGGCTTGATACCAAGCAGACGCAATGGGTAGCCGATACCATGACACGTAACAAAGGTGCATTAGAAAAGCATATCTTCCCAATGTTCGGTAAACGCTTATTTGTTTCTATCCGACCCATTGAATGGATGGAGCATCTAAAGCGCATTCAGCTTGAACAAAAGATTTATGAGCAAGTTAAGCGTATGTGTGCAATGTGTCGTGATATTTATGACTATGCAAAGGTTACAGGGCGCATTGATTACAATCCATTAGAAGGAATGCAGAAATACCTTATTCAAGGTAAAAAAGAAAATATGGCTCATGTGTCGGAAAATGAATTGCCAGCACTTCTTCGAGCAATAAATAATTATCCTACGTTAGATAGTCGAATTGGATTGCAATTGCTTACCTTGTTATTTACTAGACCAAGTGAATTGCGTGAAGCGAAGTGGGAAGAATTTGATTTAGAAAACGCGCTTTGGACTATTCCTGACTTTCGTATGAAGAAGCGCCGTGAACATACTATTCCATTATCAAAGCAAGCCGTTAAATTGCTTCTAGAACTTAAAAGCATTCATCCAGAGTCAGATTACCTATTTCCGAGTAGATCAAATAAAAATAAGCCTAAATCGGATACGGTCTTTATTATGGCTTTGCGCCGTCTTGGGTATGAGGGACGTCAGACACCACACGGATTTAGACATATTGCCAGTACGATCTTAAACAATAAAGGCTTTGATGAGCGCCATATTGAATCTGCACTTGCTCACGTCAAAGATGGCGTAGCAGGCGTATATAACAAAGCACAATATTTAGAAGATCGTGCACGTTTGATGCAATGGTATGCCGACTATCTTGAAGAGTTGGCGGATATAAAAGTGATTCAGTTTAGCAAGAAAGTAGGTTAAAAAAGTGTTAGTAAACTTTTTGGATGCAATAACGGAAATAGGTAAAGCTACAAAGCAAACTTCAAATGAATTCACTATCCTGCACTATATTAGCAATGGATATTTAGATGTTTTAATTAAGCTTAATTCAAAGTATAAAAATCAATTTTTGCAAGTCAGTCAGTTAGGTGACGATGATGAATATTTTGTATTAGGAATTGAGTACGATGATCAAAAGATTTACAAAGTAGACACTGATTCAATTAATCTCAATGAACTTCTGAATTGTTTTCAGAATATAAAAGGAAAAATTCAGGTCACATCAGTGAAAAGCTATCCAAAGGAAACTTTTGAATATGTATTACTAGATGAACCTTATAATGATGATTTTTCAGGAAATCCGATTGAATTAGCTGAAGTCTTGAATAGTACTAATTTGGGATTAGATCTTAGTGTTTTAGAATTACTCTTTGATTTACAGCAAATTAAAAATATTCCTTCACCACTAAGAAAACCTAACATTAAAGGAATCGTAAGCCATACTAAAAAAGCAAGAACGATTAAAGATATTGGTTTGTGGATTGCACGTAAGGAAATTAAGAAAAATCCTTCTATAACCAAGAAAGAATTAGGAATGAATATACAAATTCACTTAACTAAGAAGTTGGGAAAAATACAAAAGAATAAATCTCAATTAGGAATCAAAGGTCATATTACTATTCCAAACGAAGACACAATTAGAAAATGGAAAGAGTTAGATAAACTTTTTTCTAAAGTAAAATAATACGTGGCATTGCGTGGGAACTTCCCACGCAACTAAATTTCCTTGATTAAAAAAATATTTCAGAATTCTCACATCAAGTAAGGTGAGAGTTAACAAATGAATCCCCTCCAAATCTCCTATTCGAAAGCATGTCAAATGTTAGATATATCGAGAGATACATTGCGACTACTTGCTCGTAGAGATCCTTTATTTCCCAAGCCGATCAAATACGGCGAATCGAGACAAGCTCCAGTTTTCTTTAGCTATGACGAATTAGTGGCATGGCACAATAAAAGAAAGGGGCAAGTATGATTGGTCAAATGACATGGTTCACAAGATCACAAGCTTCAGAGTATTTAGCCGAAAAGTTGCCTTTTAAAACTGAGAAACAGTGGTATTCATTTTTGGCAAATAATCGGACTTCAAAAGAAGTTTACAAACTTCGATTTGAGCTAAGAAATATCAAAGTTGCTTATACCCAATTAACACTTGATGCCTTCATTCGGGCGTCAACTACTCATACAAAACACTAAGTCCTTAAGGAGATCATCATGGACATGGAAAAAAACGTAGCTACCAAAGTTGCTTTGACTGTACTTGAAAAAGTTAAAGCATCGGATCATTGGCAAGATCTTAATTTGGAAATTAATTGGGAGGAGTTAGAGCACTTAATTCCTGAGCCGAACTTTGATGAATTAATGACGGGATCTCTTAAAGATAGTGAGTCATTTAATCGTCTGTTAGATAAGTTAAACGAGGATGTGGATGCGGAAATTAAAAGGCTTGAGAGTTCTTTAATTGATTAATTAAGGAATATTGATGGCGAAACGGTTCAATGGATTGAACCGTTTTTTTTATCCAAAAAATAGGTTGTGCATTATGTTGAATTTAAAAGTTGGTGATGACTATCAAGCTTTGATGAATCGGTTGTATCAAATTGATGAAGAGAAACTTACCGCTACGGATTTTTATACCAAGTTAAATGAAATTCGGTTTGAGCTGAATTTATTAAAAGCAAGGTCTGACCGATGTGAAGAGTCGTGTCGGGAGAGTGGATTTAGTTTTCATGTGGGGGAGGTGGTGTCATTCGATACATGGAGAGCATTAGAGCAACGATATGCAGAAAATGCTAAACATGCTGATGAGTTAGAAACAAAGATCTATTCCAATATTAATAGCTACGATTTTAAAGCCATGAATATTAAAATCAGAGCGAGAGTGGATTTTTTAGATCTTTATTTTGAAATTACAAAACCATGTACTCGACACGATATTAAAAAGTTTTTAACTGAGAAAACAGGGATTAGACATTACATTACAGAAAGCTTGAATGGCTATGTGATTCGTTTGCACGACATGAATTCGCTTAAGCTGTTAAATGAACGTCTGAGATGTTTAGATCATTTTGGGTTACTTCATCACAGTATGAAAATTGTAGAGTTAGAGGTCGCTTTAGACTTCTACGGATACAAGCATCTAGGGCTTGCTACGGCGCTTTTAAAGTCCTTGAGACTTCCTAGTACTACAAATAATTTAAGGGTCTTTAAAACGCAAACAGGCGTATTTATCCCTATTCCTGTTAATCCAATTGCGCTCCATAGAAAGTTAAAAGATGGTTTTAATATCGGAATCAATCATAGATTAGCTGATGAGTATTGGCATATATACCAAAAGCAGACGGATCAAAATTGTACGCCGTTGAAAGAGAGTGAATGGCGAATTCGTGCGGAGAAGAATATTAAAGAGTCCATACTGAAACGCTTGAATAACTCATTTTCAAACATCAGACAATTGTTGTTGGATAGCTTTAAAGGGCTTCGATTTACACATCTAAAAGCAGAAGCATCGAGTCACCAAGTGTGTGTCTATATGAACAAAATTGATGCCTATGGGATGGAGAAAGAACCATATTTGGATTCACATCGGAATTTGAGAACGTTGACTCCTGATATAGAAATGAATGCCGAACTGAATAGATTGGTGGTGAATGCAGTTTGTAATTTGGCTAAAAACTTTAGGCATTACTCGTAAAATTGCTGTAGTTGATTTATAGCTACAAAAACGCCGTAGCCTTTAATAGTAAGGTTCACGGCGTTTTATATGAAATGAGTCTGCCTAATAACTTATATATACTTTATTGGGATATTAGACACTGACTACTTAACAATTGCTTAACCTAAACTTACCCTAAAGTGGAATCAAAAAGAGCGAAGTCTTAGAAAAACATTAAAGTATCGTGTATATACCATTTAAAAAAATTGGTGCAAAAATAGTTCTCTTATACTTCATGTTCAGTTTCTTGATCTTTAGTCTCATCTTTATAGATGTCAACTCCTAGTAGTTGAAAATAAAAATGATATGGAATTGGTAGTCGATAATGTCTACAAGCAGTCAAAATAATAGGAAAGTGATCACATTTCACCGCTGATAGTTCAAGGATGTATTTATCTAGTGAGCAATTCTCTTTGATTTGATTAAATGGAGTTTCTCTTGTCTCATTCGATATACCTGTGATTCCTAGACCGTGGGTATCGCTGTTGGAATATAAATGAGTTTCGGTGTCCGCATCAGGATGCCAAATTTGTAGGGTACATTTAGGGATAAATTCAGTCGTGATTTTTTTAATATCCAAATGCATTTCGGAATTTTTAAATACTTCGGCAAAGAAACCTAATAGCGGATAAAGGATGGAACCTTTTGTGACACTTTCTCTATACTCTTGAGAATCATCGATAGGATGCAAAACTAATTCTAAATAGTCATGTATGTTGGAAGGGTATCTTTTGTTATGTGTGAATGCTCCAAGTATGGTTCGTGTAATTCCTGATAGCCATCCTTCTAGATCTCCATCATTTTCGTTGTTCTTTAACCAGTAAAAGGCTGTTAATCCTATATCAATAGCTTGATCATCTTTATACGGATGGAAAAGCAATGGATTATTCATGATCAACTTTTTAAGAGCTTCGCTGATTTCTCCATGAGTTCTAGATGCATCTTCAATAATATTTTGATCGGCTGAGTTGCGATACATTCTATCAAAAGCCCAATCGACCCATATACCAAAGAGAGAAATCCTTCCGATGACATCAAATAATCGTAGATTGATATCAACATCACAGTTTCCATGTACCGCATTGGAAATAGCATGTAGAGATGAAAAATGAGGTAAAAGTCTCTGATAATAAGAATCTGAAATAGATAGATAGAGTAGAGTTAAGGATTTAAAAATATTCTTTATTTTTCTAGCATCAGCAGTATTTTTAGATGCGAATGATTTTACAACTTGCCAACTATGTAAAATTAATCTTTCTGCTGACAGGTAAGAACTTTCAATATTATTTTCAGATAAACACCATGAATTGAGTATGCCTAGTGCTAGATAACTTTGACGTAGAGTAGTTAATTGATTTTTAATGGATTGACTTTGTAAGTCTTGGAATAACTTTTGGATTAATCTCGAAAAATGTTGAAAACTTATTTCAGGTTGATCAACCATAGCTAATGATTTTCGCAATAAAGACTTTAAATCATCTTGTAAAAATAATTGTTCATTAATAAGGTATTTTTCTAGATACCCAGAAATACGGTCACCATTCCAAACAGCAAACTTAATCTGATCTGTTTCTTTGGCTTGGGTATATTGACTTAAATTTATTTCAATTTCTTGCTTTAAGTCTCCTCCAAAAGTAAGACAGATGATAATTGGAAGATCTTTATACTCACTTGGTAAATGAGTAGGGATATAAACATCTAAAATTTCATCTAGAGACGGTCTTAAATCTTGGGCATTTCCACTATTCCAATCTTGTCGTCCTAAATTTCCCGCTTTGATAGAAAATAAGTAGATGGCTTCAGGCTCATTATTAATTGAACCTACAGCCGAAATATCAACTCCAAATTGACGGTTGCCAATACTAGGCTCGGATAGAATAGTAAGCCCCATTTGAGATAGAAGAGTTGGTAACAGAGCATCAAGCTCATTTCGTTCTTTAAGGCTAGCTAGATATTCTTTAATAATTAATTTCACTTGCTAGCCCCTTCTAATTTGAATTTGATTAATGCGTAATGTAATGAGGTAGAATCTAAAATTTCCATTGAAGGAAAATCTATACTATGGCTAAAAGAATGTAATGGCATAGTCTGTCGTTGGCTTCCTTCTCCAGTTTGGATAATGAAAGCAGTATTCTTTCCATATAAAAGAGTATTCTCGGTAAACAAAGATCCAAATAAAGAATTTTTTCTAGATTCTGCATATGCTTTATTCATCATTTGTTGTTGGTGTCTTCGGTATGTAAAGTCCTCTGTTTGCCCAACTCTTAACTCTTTAATGTTGTTACTAGCTCTAAGAGCATCATGATAATCTTCTAATTTTTTTAATAAATTTTCGATAATTTCAAGTTTATCTTGCTCTAATCCGTCCTTATGTTTATTCAGGAATTCAGTAACTTTTCGAGGGTAGCTAATCATTAAAGGATTGAAAATAATTTCTTGTATATCTTCGGCTTGCTCTATAGGACAAGATTTGTATACAGAATGAATCAAAGAGATGGCTACAGTTGGATTCATAAAATACCAGCCACATGCTTTTTTGGCTAAAAATAGATGAGCTGTAGAGGATGCTTCAGTAAGTTGTGCCATATCAAAAGCTAATTCAACTTCATTGCTATCTATAAGATCAGATGCATACCTATTTAATGGAATCGATTTAGAAAGGAACCAGCGTGTTATTAAAGAGGATAATTTATCTAAATTGTCATAAAGATAGCTTCTCAATGAAGGGAATTGTGAAATATCTATTTTAAAATCAGATCGAATAAAAAGACTTTCTAGCAATTGGATAATTTTTGTTTCTGATTCTTCGTAGAGATAAGGGATTGCTAAGTCGAGATAATGAATAGTTCCATTTGCAGAAGAATCAATATATGGAATCATCTCCAAAAGTAGAGTTTTTATCTCAGTTGGCAAAGCTTTATGATCACAAAAGAGTTGAGTCATACAAGTATGGATTGAACTCACTTCATAAGAGTTACCCTTGATTATTGAGGTAATTTTTTGTTCAATTTCTTGATAAGAATTAAGTTGATTTTTTGAGATTTCCAAAAGCGATTTAATTATTAAAGCTTGTGTATGATGATCTTCATCTTGATGTGGGTACGAACAAATAAGTTTAATCACCTTAGTGCATAAGTGATCATTATCTTTATAATTCATTTGTCCTAGAGCTAAAATGGCATAACCAACTTTGGTAGGTAATTTCTCTTGGATGATTTCTTCTGATTGATCAATTGCAAACTCTAAATCTGCAAAGGATATAGATATAAGCGTTTTTGTTAAAAAGTTGGTCGAGTAATCATGTGACTTTAAATGATTTAAAACGTTCTTGGCAAATTCAAAGTTGGTTTCTAGAAGCTTTCCAAATGAGGATACTGGTGTACCTGCCGCCATATCATTTCCAGCTTCTTGTATCAGCTTATCTAATGTAACTAACATTTGACCAATGTTTTGTACTTCTAAATTTGGCAATGCTTCCTCCAAAAGATGACGACTACTAAAAAATCTAAAACCTTTATTATTTTTGAGATTAAAAAACTCTTTAAAAAGATCAATCTTAGAAGAGTTATGTAGATTTACAAAAGCATTAGTTACTTCAACATCCCCATAATTTTTACTAGCAAACTCATCTACGGCTTCTAAAACAGTATGGTCTTTAAGGTAATCTATGATTTCTTGTTCTAAGTTCATATATTTATAAGATGTTTAAATTTAAAGATTCTTTATTTTTAGCATAAAATAATTTGCTTATCGAATAGAAATTATTCAGTCTTATAAAACTTGATTTGTATCACAATATGTATCATATGATTTTTATTAAATTAATTTATTTATATTAATCAAAAACTTAAAATGTAAGTTCAATTGACGCCATCTTTTTATTGCCACACATTTGCCACATTTTTCATTGCAAGAGCTTTTGATTTCGACGTATTTAGGCTGTACGAGTTACGCTAAGTTTCGAAATTTCTTGCTTATTTTTATCCCCATGCAACCATTTTGTATAGCGTTTGATCAGCATTTGTAGGCCATGTCTAAGTTGATCGGCTACAAACATTGGATTGACGCCATCCATCAGCAACATCGTCGCATAAGTATGCCTTGCATTGTATGCAGGGCGGTGACGTATAGAACACGCTTTCATCGCTTCTACAAGACGCTCTCTAGGTGGTTTTTCATTAAAGAAGGGTTCCTTAGTCTTGGGACATAGCATCACATAGTCTGTTTGGTAGCCTTGATCCTTTTTAAATTGAAGCAAAGCTTTCAAAGCCAGAGTTGATCGTTCATTCAGATATACTTCTCGAGACGTATGTGTTTTTGTCACCTTTTTTTCTAAACCACGTACACGGCTTTTGTTAACTTTGAATGTGCCATTGAACCAATCGATATCACTTTCTCTAAGAGCAATCATTTCGGAAGGTCTACAGCCTGTCCAGAAGGCAAACTCAAAATACCACCGATAAAATTTGTCCTCATCATGTAAGCTTTTGTCGAGCCAAGCTAGTAAGGCTTCCATCTCCTTACGTGTGAAGGGGTCAGGTGTTTCCACCTGAACCTTACGATTCTTAATTTTATTCATAGGGTTTACAGAAATCTGATTATGCTTAACAGCCAACTCGAAAACTCCACGTAAAGGCGTGGCGCAATTATTAAATGTTTTCGCTGTTTGAAAATTACGATCGATAATGACTTCCTCAATATCTTCAGTCGTGATATTGGCTATTGGTGTTAATGCAAAATAAGGCATCCAATGACATTCTAAAATTTTGCGATAGCCATTTTTTGAATCTTTATTGGCAATCGAAAACTTTAAAAATTTTTGTGCAACATCTTGAAATAAGACTTGCTGACCATCCATTGATTCAGTTTCTGTAACATCAAGGCCTTTTGCTTGTGCTATATCATTCTCAGTTAAAATCCCCCATTTGGCTTTATTTATGAAGTCACTTCTAATTTTAGCGGCTGTACGGATACCTTCCGCAGTCGGCGGGTGTGGGAGTGTAATGTAGTAGCGCTGCTTTTTAGAGGTGAAGTTGATTTCGAGTGCATTCTCCCTAATTCTAACGCCGGTTGGTAACGTTTTTGAGTTTGTTCTGTCAACCATTGGTTATAACCTCTAAGTGAGTAGTAAATATTTCCATCTTGTTTTGTCCAAACTAAATCTTGTGGCCAATTTTTTCGCCGATGTGTCAGTTTTTGTTCTTCAATGCCTGTAAGCTTTGAGAACACTGAAGAATCTACCCAATCGATAGCTGTAAGCCCTAGTTCTAAAAGAACATCTAAAATTTCGTTTTGCATAAAATTACTTAGCCAATTGAGCTGATCTAAAAATTATTCACGGCTAGGCATAAATTTCCCTAGTCATAAATCGTCATGTGGAAAACTTAGTACATGACATTTTTTAAAAACTCGTTTCGTTTAAAACTTCAAAAAAATGGTTATTCAAAAAAATTATGAAATAAAAAAATCATATTTATGCTTACTGAATTAATGATTTAATCCCATTTGTTAGGTACAAAATTTGGTACTTAAATCCTCAATATCATGAGTTAAGTACCATATTTGGTATCTATTGAATCAGCTTAAAAAATTTAAAAATGACTTACTTTTTTTAATTTTTTAAATAAACGCCCTGAGAACGTTGGCAAGCTTTTCACCACTTTTACGATCAATAATTTGTGCAGACATTCCTAAATTTTGAGGCCCATCCACATCAGCAATTTGAGTATCACCAATGAACAGAACTTCATTGGGGTGGCATTGCAATTGATTTAAAAAGTATTGATATATCATCGAATCAGGCTTATAGGTGCCTACCTTGAAACTCCATGCATAGGCATCTAAAAGCGGAAGTATGCTTGTGCTCTTTCACCATAAGGTGTCGCTGCATTGGAGCAGATCGCCAATTTGTATCCTAGATTTTTAAGTTCAATGAGCGTTGGAATTGAATCTTCAAAAGCATGCATATGCTTTTTCTTCAAACTATTTAAAAACTATGTATTAATAAATAAGTGAAATTTTTGCTATGAAAATGGGGGACAAGTTTTCACATCTTTGTGCAAAAAATCCATTTACTGCCAAGAAAAAAGCGTTCAAGAAAGAGAAAAATGACATCTGACATACAAGAGCGTCGAAATGAGTAAGATCAAACAAAAATAGAAAAACAACCCGAAATTTTACATTTGTAATAGTCTCCTTATCTGTCCGTTAATATCAGCATGTTCTGTAATATTTACAGTTTCTAAAATGCACAAAATAAAATCACTGAATGTTATTAAAGCACAGTATTTTACCCATTTACTCTGCATGAAAAGTAAAAATATGTGCAAATTGCCCACATTTAACAATTTAACCTAAATAAATTTAAATGTTAAAAAATTGGCATAGCTCTTGCAATACAGCGCTCAAAAATTTTAATTGAATAGTAGGAGTGTTGAATATGAGCGCGCATGCAGAGTCGCCTTTAACAGAAACACCACTTTCACAACGTAAAGGCTTTTTCCCAATAGCCTTAGTGTTATTTAGTTTTACTTTTTTCACAGGAACTATGTTCGCTGGTGGAAAAATTGGGGTGGCTTTTGAGTTCACTGATATTTTGTGGATTGTAGCCATAGGCAACTTGCTATTAGGAACTTATGCCGCGACCTTGGGATTTATTTCTGCACGTAGTGGCTTAAATACAGTTCTAATGGGACGTTTCTGCTTTGGCAACTGGGGCAGTAAATTATCAGACTTTATTTTAGGTTTTGCTGAATTAGGCTGGTTTGCTTGGGGAACAGCAACTCTGGCGATTTCACTTGGAAAAATATTAGGATTTTCTGACAGTTTACTCATTCCTTTGATGGTGCTATTTGGACTCGGTTTTTCCATTACAGCAATTGTTGGCTTTAAAGGACTTGAATATCTATCCCGTGTATCGATTCCTTTAATGTTTATTTTGCTCGTTACTTCTATTGTCTTGGCGACCAAAGAAATTGGTGGATGGACTGGTTTAACTAGTGTTCAACCGACAGAAACACTCACATTGGCAACAGCCATTACCATGGTATTTGGTACCTTTGCTAGTGGTGCAACACAAATTACCAATTGGACGCGCATGTCTAAGAGCGGAAAAATCGCGATTTGGGCATGTCTAGTGAGCTTTGTAATTGGTAATGGTCTAATGGTCCTAGCAGGCGCTTGGATGGCAATCGTTTATCAACAACCCGATATTGTAGAGGTCTTAGTCTTACAAGGGTTATCTATTGCTGCAGTAGTGATGCTTTGCCTGAACTTATGGACGATCCAAGGCCCAGCAATCTATAGTGTTTCAACTGCTGCTTGCCATATGGTAAGAAGTGAACGCCGTAAAACCATGGTGCTTGTAGCTGCTGTTGCGGGGATCATTTTAGCTGCTGCTGGTATGTATGAGCTATTGATTCCGTTCTTATTACTCCTTGGCGCAATTATTCCTCCACTTGGTGGTGTGATCATGGCGGATTACTGGATTCGTCATAAAGGAAAATATCCATTATTAGCTGAAGCAAATATTCCTAATTTTAACTGGATTGGTTTAATTGCTTATTTCACAGGCGCAATTGTTGCCTATGTATCACCATGGATTGCACCTATTGTGGGTATTGTGGTGGCATGTACCACTTATAGTGTGTTGAATTATTTATTCCCATTACGTCAGGAATCATCTGTCTTAAATATAGTAGATGCAGTGGAGTAATGCGATGAATATGACCGTTCAAGATATCCTTAATCTACCTTCACTTTACCCACTAAAATTATGTGGTGGAACAGAAAATATTCATCGGCCTGTCCGCTGGTTCTATGTAGCAGAAAATGAAGGAATCGCTGAATGGATTGAGGGTGGAGAGATTGTATTTGTTACGGGAATCAACTATACCCGTGATGAAAATAATCTCTTAGGTTTACTTGAACAGGCATATGAACGAAATGTAGCTGCGCTTGTCATTATGACAGGTCAGGAATATATCCATGAAATTCCACCTAAACTTATTTCACGCGCAAATGAGCTTGGTTTACCGTTAATTGAGCAACCTTACAGTTTGAAGATGGTTGAAGTTACGCATGCGATTGGTACACAGCTAGTTCAGTTTTCTCAAGTCAAAAAATCGAGTGAAGATGTAATCTCTCAATTACTGACAGGGGATTTTCCATCGGTAGAGACAATTCAACTTCGTGCCAAACAGTTAAAAATTAACTTACTTGGACGTCATGTGATTACAGTACTGCGCTTACACAATATTCATGCCTTGTTTCATACCGATACTGATGCTGTGCATGAAAATCATTTTTTCAGAATTAAACAACAGTGTTATGAAGCCTTGGAAAAATGGTCCAAACAGTGGAAGCAGAAAATTCCAGTCATCCGTCAGGGGGATCAGTTTAGTTTGGTACTCAACCTTGATGATCATGATATCGATGCGTGGAAAAAATCACTCATAGAAGTGATCGATCAAATGAGTCAACTTGATAATAACCTTAAGGTCTTTGCAGGGTTATCAAATGAAGTGAATTCTGCAGTGGCATTTCAACGAGGATTTTGGGAAGCATCCCAAGCTCAGGAAATTGCTTTTGAAATGCAGATGAAAAATAGTATTTGCCAATATCGTGATTTGGGGGTGCTAAAACTTTTAAAAGCGATTCCGAACAAAAGCGTATTGCAGCAATTCATGCATGAAACCTTGGGTATTCTCATTAGCGATAAAAAGCATCCATTTGTACTACTCGAAACGTTAGATGCCTGGCTTAAAGAAAATGGCAACTTAAATGATACAGCCAAACGACTTGGTATCCATAGAAACACCTTAAACCAACGGATTCAAAAAATTGAATCACTGACAAATCAGGTCTTAACTGAGGCAAATTTCCGTCTAAATGCTTCAATGGCATTACTGATCTGGCACATGAGTCATTAATTATTTTAAAAGGAACCAACATGAAAATTATCAATGCAGTTTTACGTCAACAAGAAGGGCTATTTAGTATTACTTACAACAATGGCATCTTTGAAGCCATTGAAAAACAGGCTAGTCTCATTCAAACAGTTGATGTAGATACTATCGATGCACAACAACAATTAGTTATGGCTCCTTTAGTTGATCCACACATTCATTTAGATGCTGTACTCACTGCGGGTGAGCCTGAGTGGAATATGTCAGGTACACTCTTTGAAGGGATTGAACGTTGGGGGCAACGTAAAGCCACGATCACTTTTGAAGATACTAAACTACGTGCTTTAAAAACGCTAGATATGCTCATTGAGCATGGTATTCAACATGTGCGTACACATGTCGATGTCACTGATCCAAGCTTAACTGCAATGCGAGCTATGCTTGAAGTTAAAGAAGAAATCAAAGATAAAGTGAATTTGCAGATTGTAGCATTTCCACAAGAAGGTATTGAGTCATTTAAAAATGGTCGTGCTTTAATGGAGGAAGCCGTAAAGCTTGGTGCTGATGTAGTTGGTGGCATTCCACATTTTGAATATACCCGTGAAAAAGGTGTAAGTTCAGTTCATTTCTTGATGGATTTAGCTGAAAAATATAACTGTCTGGTGGATGTACACTGTGATGAGATTGATGATCCAGCATCTCGCTTTTTGGAAGTTTTGGCAGATGAAGCACATGTACGAGGTATGGGGGAACGTGTAACAGCTAGCCATACTACAGCCATGGGATCTTATGACAATGCCTATTGTTACAAGTTATTCCGCTTACTAAAACGTTCTAAAATTAACTTTATTTCGTGCCCTACAGAAAGTATTCATTTGCAAGGAAGATTTGATAGCTATCCAAAGCGCCGAGGTTTGACCCGTGTACCAGAAATTGACCGTGCAGGCATGAATATTTGTTTTGCTCAGGATTCAATTCGTGATCCTTGGTATCCAGTAGGAAACGGTAATATTATTCGTATTCTGGATGCTGGCTTACATATCTGTCATATGCTGGGTTACGAAGACTTACAACGTTGCTTGGATTTTGTTTCAGATAATTCAGCCAAGACTTTATGTTTAGGGGATCAATACGGGATTGAGGTCGGACGTCCTGCCAGTTTTATAATTATGCCGGCTAAAAATGATTATGAAGTTGTTGCTAATCAAGTAAAAGCTATTTTAAGTGTGTGTAATGGTAAAATTATTATGCAAAGACAACAAGAGCAAGTGAGCTTACTTAAAGTCGGAAATCTAGCTACGCCTGCATAACTAAGTAAAAAATTAAAAAACCGATGTTTATACATCGGTTTTTGGTGGTGTTTTAAAAAGTATGCTGACATTAAATGAAGCCATTATTGATGTAAAAGAAGGTTAAGTCGAAGGCTTTAAAATGGTTTTCAAGCTTTTTGGAGAAATTACAACTTCTTCTAAAACCACGCCTTATTCGATGCCTTATTTTGCAATTATTACCTTCAATTCCTACAGTAAATAACTTACCAATACTTTGCTTGCAGTTTTTAAAAGCAGTGATGAAACTGTCCCAATGATCACTTGCAATTCGGGTGTAGTGAATACCTAATTGTTTAAGCTTTGTCTTCAACCTTTGGACTGTAGCTAAATCTCTCTTACCCCAAACATAAGCAACAATCTCACCTGTTTCTCGATGGTAGGCGTAAATAAGCCATTGTTTATTATTTTTATTTCCAACAAAAGTCCAGAATTCATCTACTTCGAGAGATTCATAATGACTTTGTTTAGGCTGAATTTGATAGGCCGATTCAGTTAAAGTCCGTAAGACTTTACCGATACTAATGCGCTCAACTTTAGCGATATCTCGTATACCGCTGCCTCTGACCATTCACTGTAATATTTTACGAGTAATGCCAGAATTACATCCTAGATAGCTCAGAGCATGGTCACCAATAAACTGACGTTTGCAGTCTTTGCATTGGTAGTTTTGTTTCCCATCTACTTTGATGCCATTTTTCTTTATACTGTCACTGAGGCAGGTTGGACATTTGATTTCTAGAGTTATTTGCATTTCTCTATTTTATCAAAATTCAACCTGCTTTTTTTTAGCATACTTTTTGATACACCACC
>NZ_DJBE01000058.1:0-8877 GCF_002429925.1 Acinetobacter sp. UBA5984 | reverse complement strand
ACGAATGCCAAGAAATCCGGAGGGCAAATATTAACCAAAAAGAAGATCGTTTTTTGATTTATGAAAGAGATCTATTGTTCAGAATAAATCAGCATTGAATATTGGCTTTTACTTTATAAAAGTCGAGCGCATTTTTCAGATCTTTCAGTAGTTCCTGCTCATCATATTCTTGTGGCATCAGTTTTATTAGGGCCGGCATATAATGAGTTTTATATTCTTTAGGATAATCCTCACATAAAATATGTGTTCTTTCCTCAAGACTGATAGTAGAAGAATCTAATTTATCTAAATAAGCACTCAATCGGGCATCGGATTTTTCAAATTGAGCTTTCACTGCTGGATCAGGTTCAGCTGATACATCTGCCTGTTGTTTCTGGCAGCCTGTGATGGCCAATGCCAATAGGGCAATTATGAATAATGATATTTTCATGGCAACAATATATTGTTATCAGTCATTGGAAAAATTATAAAGAGAAATGAGTGAAAGAGCACCTGCCTTTAAACTCATTGACAGCTGAGAAAATAAAAAATGAAAAAGACTTTGATAAAATAAGTCAAATATCTACCAATATGTATAAGTTGCATATTTGCTTTTATGACTCACTTGATTGAATGAAAACTGCATAAACCAAAGTTTTTTTGTATTTAATTGCATCTAAGTTGATGAAAAATAGCCAATAAAATATAAAACATAACCTATATTCAACATTTGGTAAAAAAGCCTCTATATTTCATATACATATTAGATGCATGACAAGTGGTACTTTATCATCACTATAACAACTCAGATAAAATAATTTAAAATCAGCAAGTTAAAAAGCCCTGTTTAATCCAGACAGTTAAACAGGGCCTATTTTTTAGATCATAAATATGTCAAAAACAGATGATTCTTCGATATTTATCCTTCACATAAGTTTTCATATACAACATAAAACCTGAAAATACGTTCAAGTGTGAAACATGAATAGATGTTATTTATATATCTCTTTTCATGAAAAGACAGGGTAGAGCTATGATGAGATGTATCTGTGCATTTGGTATGGGTGTCATGGTGGGATGTTGCTTTAAATCTTGCAAAGAAAAAATGTGCCGGATGATGAGCAAGGATCACGGTACCAAAGACCAAGCGCCAAAACATGAAGAGAGTGTACAAATTTAGAGACTATAGCTTGCCTGTGCAATCGCAGTACAGGTGAGTGATTCAATCGTTTCAAGGTAAATAAATCGTGGAGCTGTAAGCCCATTATCTTTAAAGCAACTAAGCTCGATCCATGATCGAGCTGTTCACAATCAGGAGAAACACATGTTCCAATTTATATGTTGTTTATTTGGTCTTCATGGTGCGACTGAAATTGATTACACAGTCGATGATTTCGAAGTCAAAAAGTGTCGTGATTGCTTGAAAGATTTAAATTAACTTTCTAGACCTTTGTGGTTTAGATGGATGTTGAACCCCCGTTCGATTGTAGATTGACGGGGGTTTTCATTTTTTTATCATTGCTATTTGAAAATAGAACCAACATATCCACGCTAATTCATAAATATTGATAGTTAATTAATAAAGATTATTAAAAATAAGGGTTTATTTAATTTTAACTTGTGATTTGATCATAACAATACTCATCTCAACTAAATTCATCCTTTAAGCGTTATTGCAATATGCGATATTTAGGTTATACTTTCAATATAGCAAAATGCGATAAATAATCATGCATGTGATCACTCACGCTCGGATTCTGGAAGCAATGCAAAAGTGGCCACACGCTGAAACTGCATTGGATGGTTGGTATCGACTTATCAAGGCCAATGATCCTAAGGACTTTGCCGACATGAAGCGATTATTTCCCGCAGTCGATAAAGTCGGGAAATTTCATGTCTTTGATATTGGTGGCAACAAGATCAGGTTGATCGCAGTTGTGATGTATCAGGCAAAACGTGTCTATATTCGCCATGTCTTATCCCATCAGGAATATGACAAAGGTCATTGGAAGGAGGCTTAATATGAATGCAATGATTAAACAGGCCGTTGATCACTGGCGTTATGTTGCACCATTGCTTAGCAAGCCAGAAACTGAAGAAGACTTTAATACCCTTACTGAAGCTTTAGATGAACTTCTGGATATTGTAGGTGATGATGAATCGCATTCCTTAATGGGGCTGATTCTTCAACTGGGTGACTTAGTCTCAGCTTACGAGCATGAGCATTTGCCGATGCCAGAAGGCGATGGACGTACGGCATTGGCTTTCCTGATGGAACAGCATGGTCTCAGCCAATCAGATCTATCTGACATAGCTACCCAGTCGGTCATTTCTGAAATCCTGAATGGTAAACGTCAGCTCAATATCCGTCATATTAAAGCTTTGTCTGAACGTTTTAATGTTTCTGCAGATACTTTCTTTTAAGTAATAAGAAACCAAATTTTAAGATCTATGAGCTGTGTTTCCTGAAAGCAGGTTGCACAGCTAGACAGATTTAGATTAGAACAAGAAGTCTATATAAGCTCGGATTAGAAGAATATATGTTTATTAAAATGTATGGAAAACATAAATATTATTGATGTTTAACCTTATATGTCCTAATAATTTTCTAAGCATCTAGAGAAAAGGGAATATATATGACAACTCATGCAGACCACCAAACAGAACAAGAAGATAATCCGCAAAAAGAATCTAATGATGATAAAGGCAATCAAGCAACCTATAAGGGTGTAAAGCCTGAGAAAAAGCCTAATGCCGAACCTGAGCATCCGCTGAGGGAGCAAAAGTAAGATATGAATATCAGAAAGCCCTAATTAAATTTAGGGCTTTTTTGATTTGAGTCTCGGAAAATTTCTGCTTTACTTTACTGGGAAGATGAAATTAATGATCAATCTTTAACAGTCCATCCCAACTAAAATAATTCTGGCTTAGATGCTGTTGAGACATGGCCCAGCTCCGGTCAGGCATTTTAGTTGCTCCAATTGCCAGCTTTTGATCGCCAAATTTTTCTTTTACTTTTTCTAGCGCTTGTTGAAGCTTCTCATTTTTCTCAATCTGAGCATGATCAGAGAGCAAGTCATAGACATAGGCCGATTTAGGTTCAAGCGCCGTTAAAATACCCCCGCATTTTTTAAACTCTACACCTTCTGAAAACAGCTCATGCATCTGTTGCATCAATGCCCGGTTCATGACAACAGCGGAATCAGTGGGTTCAGGAAAAGCGATATTGATAGATTTATGATAAAAGGATGGATCTGTTCTTGTCAAAAAGATTGGATTGCGCGAAAGCAATGATGCAACCACATAAGGATTGATCTTCTCTTAAGCGTTTGACAGCATTTTGCAGGTAATCACTCATAGCTTCCGTTAAAGCTTCAAGATCCGTCACTCGGGAACCAAATGAGCGTGAAGAAATAATCTGCTTCTTGGGCTGGCACGTCTGTTCAAGTTCAATACAGGAAACTCCCTGTAATTCCATCACAGTTCTTTGCATAAGAACTGAAAATAATTTTCCGATTCGATGACAATCGGCCTGAGCTAAATCAAGAACGGTATATATACCTAAGTTCTTTAACTTTTTACTCTGCTGGCGCCCAACCCCCCAGACTTCAGCAACATCAATCAAGCTCCAGAAGTAATTTCTATGTTTTTGATTCATAGAAGAAAGATCGCAAACCCCATTAAAGCGTTTAGCTTTCTTGGCCATATAGTTGGCTAATTTAGCTTCGGTTTTGGAACGGCCAATGCCGACACAGACTGGTAAGCCAATCCACTGCAAAATACGCCGTCGCATATCCTGACCATATTCTATTAAATTATGATTTTTTGTATAAGCTGTAATTTTCAGAAAGCATTCATCTATGGAATAAACTTCCTGTTCACCAGGTGCTACATATTCAGACAGAATGGAATGAAAGCGTTTGGACATTTCTGCATATAGCGCATAGTTACTGAATAGCACCTGAACTTGATATTGTTCGACAATATCGCGAATCTGGAAGAGTGGAACAGCCATTTTAATGCCGAGATCTTTTGCTTCCTGCGAACGTGAAACTACACAGCCGTCGTTATTTGACAACACGATCACAGGTACGTGATTTAGTTTCGGATTGAATAGGCGCTCGCAACTGACATAGCAGTTATTGACATCAATCAGCGCATAGATTTCCTGCTGATATTTCATCTGAATTTTTTAATGACGTTGGTGACTACGCCCCAGATTTCAAATTGCTGACCTTCTACAGGATGAATATCGGGATAGTCGTCATTCTCGGCTTTTAGCCAGCAACCCTTTACATCGACAATCAGCCGTTTGACCGTAAACTCGTTATCTACACAGGCAATCACAATATCTCGGTGTTGCGCTTCAATGCTACGATCTACAATCAGAGCATCATTGATATCAATACCTGCATTCAGCATCGACAGCGAATTGGCACGAACAATGAAAGTGGCATTGGCGTTATTGATCAGGAATTCATTCAGATCGAGTTTTTTATCAATATAGTCTTGTGCGGGTGAGGGAAAACCAGCCTGAACGCGTTCAGTGACCAAAGGAATTTCCATTTGAGTAACGGGATCAAACTGGCGAATATCACTGATTTCATTTTCTTTTTTAAGTGATTTTAAGTATGCTTTGATATCTAGGACCTTAGATTCAGGTACACGAATTACTTTGGTTTCTTCGGCCTTTTTTCTGCCTGCACCAATTCTAAAGCCCCCATGTGAATTTGTCATAACTCTGCTACTTCTTGATTTTTGTTACATTAATCAAGATTGTAATGATAGCTTTATTTTTATACAAATAAAATAAATGATTTAAAATCAGATATGAGTGATTAAATTGCTTTTATATTTCAATTTTCCGACAAACGGGGATCTCGCGGCTTTGCAATAAATTCATCCCGCATTTCGAAGAAAAACTCACTTGCTTCCTCATGATTGCAGTGCAGCCAATCCTGTCTTGACTCTTCCGGTATCACAATAATCGAGCGTTTTTCATCATTCGGATTATGGAATTGTTTCATAAAAGGATGCTGATTTGCATTAATCGTGAGCATTGAAAAAGACCGAACTTTTTCACTCTCAATGATTGCATCATCATAAATGGCTGCAACAGTAAAAGGATCGCCGTCTTCACGAGATATTGCATACCAATGAGATTTGCCATCAATGTATTTGGGTTCATAGAACGTATCTACAGGTACCAAGGCAAACTGATTGTTTTTCCAGGCATGCCGAAAACTTGCTTTTGAGGCAACCGTTTCAGTCCGGGTATTATAAGTATGCCGACCAAATTTTAATTCTTTGGCCCAGGAAGGGATAAGTCCGAAACGTGCGATATCCAGTTCAAACTCGTCAGCACCGCGCATAATGATGGGAGCGGGAGCCAAAGGATATACATGCGTTTTCATATCTAGTTCAAGTTGCTCTTCATGAATGTCTAATAAAGAGAGACGATGTTTTGAGGGAAATTCATAGTTTGAACACATGGGAGAACGCTCTCATGATGATCTATCATGAGAATTAAAATATAAGAGAGATAAGTTCAAAACAATTTGAATATCGTAAGTTAGATTTTAATCAGAAAGCAAGATTCTTATTTTATAAGTATATATTTAGAGCCTAAAAATATTTAACTCAAGAATATTTTAAGTAAATTTAATATTATGAAAAGATTAAAATTTTATTTGATCTATATAGATATACATAATTTAACTTTTTATTTAAAAAAACACTCTAAATGGCTTTGGAAAGCTACAAATATAGATGTTAGTTATATAGGCTTGCAATTATGAGCATGAGGTGAAAAATGAAGTTATTAACGTTAATTGGTGCAGGTGTACTTGCAGGTTATTGTTATAAAAAAATGAAATACAAAAAGGATGGTTCAAATCATCCTGGTACTCAGAATGAACGGGTAGATAGTCAAGCAGCAAATCCTGTTGAATAATCTCTTGAAAGGACCTCACCACTAGCAAGAGAAGGTTGTGAGGTCTCCCATTCTTTCAGTAGAGTCATCTCTGATATGTCTCATATAATTTTCAGAGCTTTACTATTTGTAGAGAAACAGCAAGCTATTTTTCCTTTTCATCTGTTCTAAATTTCCCTGATTAAATTTATTGATAAAGTTGAATGGTTTACAAAACTATTCATTTTAATAATAGCCATACTTTAAAAGTAATGTGATCCTCTTTCTCAGGAGAACAGCTTATGAAAAAACTAATTATCTTGCCTCTTGTAGCTTTAATACTTCTGGGGTGTAGTCAACCAAATACCCAGCAAGAAGCTGACTCTAAGATCCTACAGGATGAGGATTTAAAAAAATTTAGGGAGATGGTAAGGAATGCTTTACCGAATTCAGATCTGGTTCAATTTCATCAACAAGAGGGAGAATGTGGTGAGGTTAGTTTTAGAGATAAATCTACGAATGAAATGAAGCATCGGAGGTTTATTTTAGTGAATAAAAATATTGTACTGATTGAAAGACGGCAGATAGATCAGGAATATTTTGACCTTTCATGGAGGAATGCATGTCGAGATTATTTCGGGTAAAGAAAGAATATTTATTAAAATTCTTATTTGAAAATAGTGACCGCTATAATCGAATATCAATAAAAACATTTAATCATTGAGCCACTCTTTAGGGTGGCTTTTTAATGTCTAAATTTCTGAATTTTGTTCGAAATATGATTACTGAGTATATCGGTATTTCATATACTAGCTTCGTACCAATAAATAGAATATTGATCAATTTATATAGATAATAAACATAAAAATTATTTAAAAAAGGAGCAAAAATTGCTTCTTGAAAGCATAGCTTTTGCTTTAGGTTGTGGATATGTATCTCTTTAAAATATGCGGCATTATTTTCCTTGTCATCCTTGCTGTTTCTCTAATGGTTTTAGGTCTTATTTATCAGGATCCTTTATTTGCTTTGATCGGGCTATTGTTCACGGTTTGCGCAGTATTATTATTTTCCATGATCAAGGAAAGTTTTGCTGATTTTTAGATCACTCATTTCGTTTAAAAGTTTAAAAGTTTAAAGATTTGGAGTAGAGATCAAGGTGAATAGCAGGATGATAGCGATCAATATTATGCACCGAGATGGAGTCAATAATTTGGAAAAGTAATCTTATTAAAGAGTATTCAGATCAATAAGTGGAATAAGGAAGACTTATATAGGCAACCAGTCATGTGGATTAGATTGATAAGATGATCTGATAACACACTCATTGCTAGGTGCTATTTTGTATAAGTTCATCGAAAGATGGGCTTTTTTGTTGCCTAAAATAAAGCTTCATTAAGCTCAACTAGGAAATTATTGACTCCAAAGATCACAATTCAGACTTTTTATGGATGGATAGATATTTAATTTATATATATTTATATTTGTCATGAATTGGCTATTGTTTGACCGCTGTACATTTCGTCAACAATCCTGAATCAGCGCAAAATGATAAAGGGGAAGAGCCCACAGCAATGTGGGCTTTTTTTATTGCCTAAAGAAAAGTTTGGCTTAATTTCTTACTATATATCTGGCTTGAATAGCCTAGCTAAGCTAAGTAATAGATCTGGTCAAAGATTAAGATTAACTAGAAATTTGAATAAGTGACTTATTTCTATTTTATCGGTCAATATGATTGTTAATCATCGACTTAATATAAAAGTGTGATTGACTGCATACAATATTTTCATTATATTTTACCATATGTTTAAAAATCTCCACGTTTTGAATTTAGAGTTCTGCCCACATCGTCCCCAATGATGTGGGTTTTTTTGACTCAAATATACTGATTAATATTTTTATTTACTTATGCTTAATTTATGAACGCTAGAAACAGTAGTATCTAGTTCCATGGAGAGGCTATTTTTACATCAATAGGTATGATAGATTAGAGTTCTGGCGGTAACTGCCAATGTGGGTCAGTCCAGCAAGTTTATCTTGTGACACTCCCGCCGTTTGAAGTGTTACTATGAGGAAGCTCGCCAAATGGTAGGCTTTTTAAGAATTCAAAGTTCATATACCCGCATTCCATGACTTGCGGGTATTTTTTTGTTTGGTGTAATGTGGATCAAGGACTTTGAATGTTGAATGTTGAGACTTGGTATTGTATATTTTACCAAATGTTGAAAATTGGTATATCGGTATGTGGGATTTTGTAAAAAGTTTTAATAATTCTAATACTTATTTAATAATTTCCTTTGTTTTGTTGTTAGTGCTTTCTATGTATTTTTACGTGATAGATCCTATGTAAGAAAATTAAGTTTAAAAAGCTCACCAAATGGTGGGCTTTTTTTATTGATGTTTTATTAATCAAATAAGTGGCATACTAGGTCTCTTGTCTAAATCAAGTTGAATCCTTGTGAAAAAGAAAAGGGTTGTGATTTTATGCGGAGTATTATTAGCACTTATATTCTTTTTGTGTTTTCACGTACATAACCTTTCTAAAAAAGAGAGGTTGGAGAGTTTAGAGAGACTATCCAGGGAGGTTGCAACCTCCAAATAACTTTTCAACAAAGATTAAATGAAAGCTCATCGAAAGATGGGCTTTTTTGTTGCCAGGAGAAAAGTATGCTCCAATTCATATTCTGTTTGTTTGGCCTACATGGTGTCACTGAAATCGATTACACGGCTGATGATGAAGAAATCATGAACCGTACCGGGTTTGTCGGAGAGTCAATATTCTGAGTGAGAAGCACTGCTTCGCAAGGTTCGATGACAAAATTAAAATATACCCCTGAAATCAGAGAAAGAACGGTTCAATTATTGATTGAATCTGAAAAAGATTATCCATCGAATTCGGCTGCAATCACAGCAATTGCGCCTAAGATTGGTTGTACTCCTGAAACACTTCGTGCCTGGCATCAAAAGTATTTAGATCAGCAAAATCCTAT
>NZ_DJBE01000057.1:0-12557 GCF_002429925.1 Acinetobacter sp. UBA5984 | reverse complement strand
CGTGGTTATTTGCAACAGTGCCCTTCAGCTTACCATTCGTGGTTATTTGCAACAGTGCCGTAATTCCACCCAGGAAGAATGCCAAGCCCTGGAAAGATTCTAAAATCAGTTCAATAGAACGAAATGAGTTACTTCAAACGGTTAAGCATTTAGGCAGAACCCTATGGAAAAAATGGTCGGGCTATCACCGTCGCAGTTTGGTGGAAACCAAGATGCATTGCATCAAATTATTAGGAGATAAGCTGACGGCAAGACATTTTCAAAGTCAGGTCAATGAAGTTCATGCGCGTGTGGCAGTTCTGAATAGATTTACGGAATTAGGTAGACCTCACACCCAAGTTGTCACTTAAATTTGAATGGATTGGGGAAAACTCAGCTTTTGAATGTTTATGCAACAAAGCCGGTTTTAGTTATAAACTTATTCATTCAGGAATTATATTGCTGAATGAATAAGTCTAATTGATTTATTTATGCAACCCAACTATTCATTTGATTCATTTGATTCATTTGATTCATTATTTTTAACTTGTTTTTGTTTAGAATTTTCAACTTTAGAAGCTTTTAAATTCTTTTCAAGAAATAACAAGCCGCCATCTGCATAACTAAAACTTGCGATACTAAAGAATGCACTAATTAACAGTAATTTAGTACAAAATTTATTTTTGAATAGCATGTTTATTTACTCTCATTTAATACTTGTTAGATATTCTAACTTTAAAGAATTAACACCCAGAGGACTCATAAATTACATTCTTGTAATTTTAAAATGTCTCAGGATGGTGTTTAAAGTGCGTGTGATAAATAGAAGTGTAATACAGGAAAATGGTAAGGTTTATCAGCCTAGTCATCTGTCCATTATGTAGAAAGAGCAGCACTTTAATGTTTATGCTGTTCCAATGTATTACATTCCTTACTTTCTATTTGTAACGTAATTTCAGTAATATTATGATTATGTTTTAGAACTTCTAAGGCCTTTTGATAGAGTTGATCTGTATTGCTATTCGGAGCAACCAAATGAGCAGTTAAATGAATATTTTTTGAGGATATAGCCCAGACTTTCAACTGATGAATCCCTTCAACGCCCTCTAGCTTCAATAAATCATTTCTTAACGACTCAATATCAATCTCATCAGGAACTCCTTCAAGCAGAATATTAATACTTTGTTTTAATAAAATCCAAGTTCGAGGTAAGACCCAGAAGCCAATTAACACAGCGATTACGGTATCAACCCACATCCACTGGGTAAAATAAATAACTATTCCTCCGATAATCACGCCTATCGATCCTAGAGCATCACTAAGAACTTCTAAATATGCACCTTTTATATTTAGACTTCCTTCAGCACTAGCAGAAAGGATTTTCATTGAAATCAAATTTACGACCAAACCAATGACCGCGACAATCATCATTTCAACACTTTGAATTTCAGCAGGGTTCGTAAAACGTTGATAAGCTTCATATACAATATATATTGCTACCACAAAAAGCATCACCGCATTAAACAGAGCCGCTAAAATTTCAAATCGCTGATAGCCAAAAGTTCTTTTATCATCTGCGGCTTTTTTACCAATTTTGATAGCGGCAAGAGCAATAGCTAAAGCGGCTACATCAGTAAACATATGAGCTGCATCAGATAACAAAGCCAAACTTTGGGTAATAAAAGCAGCGACAACTTCTACTATTAAAAAAGTAGTCGTTAAACCTAAGGCAACCATTAACTTCTTACTATTTTCTTCAGTAACAACCGCATGGCTATGATCATGATGTTCTGACATAAAATATTTTCCTTATTCTATTTATGATGAGCAGAGATATTGGATAACAGCCAATATCTCTGCTGTAAATCGACTAATCTATTGGATTAAGAAACTTTCTTTTCATTCATCCAGCGGTACAGTACGGGCAATAAAACCAATGTAAGCAGGGTAGAGGAGATAATTCCTCCAATAACCACTGTTGCTAAAGGTCTCTGTACTTCTGCCCCAGTTCCGGTTGCCAAAGCCATCGGGACAAACCCAAGGGACGCCACACAAGCGGTCATCAGCACAGGTCTAAGACGCAAAATTGCACCCTGCCACGTTGCATAATAAAGGTCATATTGTTGTCGCAACTCTTTGATAAAGGTGAGCATGACTAAGCCATTCAGTACAGCCACCCCCGATAGTGCAATGAAGCCAACCCCTGCTGACATGGATAATGGAATGTCACGCAACCACAACGCGATTAAGCCTCCACATAAGGCAAACGGTACACCACTAAAGACCAGTAAGCTTTCTTTGATATTATGGAATACAGCCATCAATAAAATAAAGATCGTCAACAATGCGAGCGGAACCACCAATTGCATACGCGCTTTTGCAGACATCAGATTTTGAAATTGACCGCCATAATCTATCCAATAACCGCTTGGTAATTCCTGTTTGGATAACGTGCTCTGAAGCTCTGTTACGAATGAGCCTAAATCACGTCCTTCTACATTTGCAGTAATAACCACTCGACGTTTACCATTTTCACGGCTGACCTGATTAATACCCAGGATATTTTCAACGCGTGCCACATCTTGCAGTTGGACTAAACCACCATTCGGCAATTGAATAGGAAGTACCGCTAACTGTTCAGGACTACGCTGGGATTCATCTAGACGGATGACAAAATCAAAACGCTTGTCTCCCTGTAAAATTGTTCCAACATTCTGGCCACCGACACTTGTAGCTACCAGATCCTGAATTGCTCTTACCGACAAGCCATATTGTGCAGCTCTGGACTTATCCACCTCTACATTCAACAAGGGTAAGCCACTGGTCTGTTCTACATTAACGGCTGTCGCGCCTGAAATTGAGTTAATTTTTTGAGAAATTTTATTCGCTTCGCGATTTAGAATCTCCATGTCATCACCAAATAATTTGACACCCACATCACTTCGCACCCCTGAAATTAACTCGTTAAAGCGCAGTTCAATGGGTTGCGAGAACTCACTGTTATTTCCCGGCAATGTCGCTAAGAAAGTAATCATTCTTTGGCGAAGCTCATCAATCGTTTGTTTTGGATCAGGCCATTCATCATGAGGTTTTAACAGTACCACGCCATCTGAAATGTTGGGTGGCATAACATCTGTGGCCACTTCTGCTGTACCGGTACGAGCAAAGATCGCTTTAATTTCAGGAAATTCTTTCAACAGTAACTTTTCAGTATTTTCCTGCATTCTCAGTGACTGTTCTAACCCTGTACTTGGGGAACGCATTTGCTGAACAGCAAAATCACCTTCACCCAGTTGAGGTGCAAACTCGCTACCTGTTTGAGTGGCTAGCACGCCCGTAAGCACTAAAATACAGGCAGCCACAATAGTCACAAATAAACGAAGCTCATAGGCTTTATCTAAAAGCAGTTCATATTTGGTTTTAAGCCAATGCATCCAGCGACTTTCGGTTTCCTTGACTTCTCCAGTGACAAATAGGGCAACTGCGGCTGGCACAAAAGTGACAGATAAAATCATGGCCCCAATTAAAGCCAGTACAACAGTCATTGCCATAGGATGGAAAAGTTTGGCTTCTACACCCGTCAGGGTAAAGATAGGTAGATAAACCACCAAAATAATTAACTGTCCAAAAATCAGAGGACGACGCGCCTGTTTTGCAGCCAAGAAGACTTCTTTAAATCTTTCAGAACGGCTAAGTAAACCACCTTTCAGCTTCTGAGCTTCTGCTAGCCGACGGATACAGTTTTCTACAATAACCACTGCACCATCAATAATAATACCGAAGTCCAGTGCCCCTAAACTCATCAGATTTGCACTAATCTTCTGCTCTGCCATTCCCGTCAAGGTAAACAGCATTGACAGTGGAATAACGCAAGCCGTGATCAGCGCAGCACGGAAATTACCTAGAAAGAGAAATAAAATAACAATGACGAGGATTGCACCCTCAATCAAATTTTTCTGAACGGTTTTGATCGCCCGATCAACCAAATGCGTACGGTCATACACAGTCTCAATCACCACACCTTTAGGTAGCGATTGCTGGATCGATTGCACCTTTTCATCAATGGCTTGAGCAACGGTACGGCTATTTTCTCCCATCATCATCATGGCAATACCCAATACAGTTTCTTCACCATTATAGGTTGCAGCCCCTGTTCTCAAGTCATGACCAATTGAGACATTGGCGACATCTGCCACCCGAATCGGATAGCCGTTTTTATTGGCAATACTGATGTTCTGGATATCTTCAATCGTGTTTAAAGTGCCGGGAACACGAACCGTTAGCTGTTGTCCATTTTTCTCAATATAGCCAGCACCACGGTTTTCATTATTCTCTGTTAAGGCAGTTTGTAAATCAGACAAAGGAATTTGCAATTGTTGCAATCGGTTCAGATCAGGGGCAACCACATAGGTTTTATTAAAGCCACCGATACTGTTGATCTCCGCAACGCCTTTTACGCGCTGTAATTGCGGTCTTACAATCCAATCCTGAATTTCACGTAAATCCATCGCCGAATAAGGGGTTCCATCCGGCTTTTTAGCATTTGGTTCGGCTTTAATCACCCATTGATAGATTTCACCTAAACCTGTCGAAATAGGCGACATGTTAGGTTGCACATCTTCAGGCATTTCTCCCATTGCTTCTTGCAAGCGCTGGTTGATAAGCTGTCTGGCCCAGTAAATATCCGTGCCATCTTCAAAAATGATGGTCACTTGCGATAAGCCGTAGCGTGAAATCGAACGGGTTTGTTCCATTTTCGGCATGCCTGACATGGCATTCTCGATTGGATATGTAATCCGCTGTTCCATTTCTAAAGCCGTAAAACCATTGGCTGAAGTGTTAATCTGCACCTGAGTATTGGTAATATCTGGTACAGCATCAATCGGTAACTTTTGATAACTATAAATACCAATAGCAATCCAAGCCGCAATAAACAGCATGACCCAGATTGCGTTATGGATAGAAAACTGGATCAGTCGATCAAACAGTCCTTCAGGTTTTACCGATTCGTGGTCTGGAATTTGAGGAGTTTCAGTGCTCATGTGAAGCCTCTCCTTTTTCCAGCTCGGATTTCAGTAAAAAACTGCCTTGAGCGGCATATTTTTGTCCCTGACTAAGCCCACTCACCACTTCAATCCATTGGCTCTCCCCAGATGATTGCCCTAATTTCACAGGTTGCGGACTGAATTCAACTTTTTGTCCATGCTGAGTGGCGACAAAAACCACATCTTTTCCATCGACATTCTGAACTGCGGACTTAAGTACCCGTAATGCGGTACTTTCACTCCGTTGTTGCAACTGTACGTTCACCATCAAGTTTGGACGTAATTCGGTTGCATTCGATTCAACTTTTGCTCGCACCTGAAGACGACCTGTTTGAATATCCGCTTCAGTATTTAAAGTCTGAATAACAGCTTGATAAACCTTTTCTGTTTGCAAGGATTTAAATTCGATCTTTTGATTCGGGGCTAAGCCCATAATTTCAGAATTTGGAACAATAAACTCAAGCCAGAGTTGATCTAACCGGTCTATCGTAAAGAGTTGATCGGCTAACTGAACATTTTCCCCGAGAACCAAATCCTTTTTACTGATCACGCCAGAAATGGGAGCTTTCAAAATATAGCGTCCGTTACTGGCATTCACTGCACCAAATGCACTTAAACGTGATTGGGCCGCTTGAACCTGAATTTGTGCCCGTTTATAGCTGTTATAAGCACGTTGATAGTCCTGTTTTGCTGAAATGCCCTGTGACCAAAGCTGACGCTCACGATCATAGTCTTGTTTCGCCAGTTCAAGGTTGGTTTGTTCAATTTTAAGATTGGCCTGCTGATCAACTAGATCAGGAACAAGCAACGCAGCCAAAGGCTGTCCTTTCTGAACTTTTTGACCGAGTTCTACATAGACATTTTCTACATGACCACTAAAACTCGGTGAGACGTGCGCTTGCTGGTCAGTATTCACATTCAGTTTGGCAGGATAAGAACTTAATTTAACCACCGGGCCTTGATCGACCGCTGATAATTGTATGCCCTGTTCCACCAGTTGCTTGGCAGTCAGGCTCACACCTTCTGCATGCTCTTCGGTTTCACCGCCATGTTCTTCTCCGCTTTCTTCCTCTGCATGTTCATCTGATGTTTCCGATTTATTCTTACCAGTTAAGATCAAAAAAATACTGAGGAGTACGGTAGCGCCGATAACCAAACTAATCAGTAGAGGTTGAGAGATTTTTCCGCTCTGTTTTTTTAAGCTGTTTTTAAGATCGAACATGTTAATTTCCCCCACCAATGACAGGCATGGCCTGTATGTCTTGCCATAAGTTTTGATTGATTTGTGCAATAGCATCTTTCGACATGACTTCACTTGGGCTAATGCCTAAGCTCAAACTTTCTGCTTCAATGGCCTTTTGCCAGCCATCCCGTAACAACTGGACTTTACGCAGACGGATGTCTTGTAATTGAAGCGTGGCTTGCTGAACATCGGTTAAAGCAAACTTGCCTGCCAAGAAACCTTGTAGCGTCTTACTTTGAACTTGAGTCGCCAAAGGAATTTGAGTCTCGTCAACGACTTTGAATTGCAGCTCTAAACCCTGCAACTCGGTTAAAATTGTGCCTATTTGCAGCGCATTTTGCTTCAGATAAAACTCTTTCTGACGCTCTAATAAGTTCATTTTTTCTTGCGCGATTTTTATGCCATTTTGCTGACGATCGAAAATATTAAGCGGTACACTGACTCCGACTACTAATTGATTTTGTGTGGAGTTTTCCAAGGATTGGGTGCGGTTGACACCTAGGTTTAAAGTGGGGTTAGGACGTGCCTTTGCCCTTAGTTGATCAACCGTTGCTTGAGACTCTAATACCAGTAAAGCTCGATATTTCTCAACGTAGTTTTCCGCTAAATATTCTTGAACCTGTTCATGAGTCGATTTTGGCCAGAGCTTTTGTGAAGAGAGGTTTACCTGCAATGACTTATCAGACGTACCCCATAAATTTGATAATTGTTGGGTGGCCACTTGTACCTGTAAGTCTGCCTGTCTAAAAAGACGGATATTTTCAGCATGGCTTAAACGTGCGCGATTTACATCTACTTGGGCAATACTGCCTGCATTAAAGCGCTTTTCGATTGCTTGAAGGTTTTCTTGGCTCACCCGAAGTTGTTCATTGACAATGTTTTTTTCAAGTTCAGCAATGGCCAGTTGTGACCATACATATTTCACTGCAAGCTCAATTTGTGCTTGATAAATCTTCTGTTTCAGCGCTGTTTTATCTGTAGAGAGACTGGCTAATTTTTGGTTTGCTCTTCGCTCACCAAAAATATCCAAGGGTTGTGATATGCCAATGGTAAGCTCTTTTTCATTATTTGAACCAAATCCCGTTTGTTCAACTGACAGTTCAGGATTTTTAAACAGCTTACTTTGCTGAAGATTCGTGGCATTAATGCTGTTTTGCGTTTCCCAGAAATTTTGGGACGCTTGATATTGGTTAACCTGCTCAATAGCTTGCTGCAGCGTTAAATCTTGAGTACTGGCGACTACGGAAGTACTGAAGCTGATCATTGCAGATAGCAAGATACCGCTACCTAAGGCTGACCAGGATAAATTCAGGATGGAGGTATCCTGATGTAATTTGTTTTTTGACATGAAAATGCCCCACGCATAATGAAATTAGGAGTGGTGGGCTTTTATAAGACTACCCCACCAATAGTAGGGGCAAATCGGGAGGCGGGGTTAATTGATCCAGATAAGGGGGTTTATAAAAAGTTATTCCCAAATAAGTTGGGGTAATGCCGGTCTCAAAATTAGCTTTAAGCTTCAGATCATCGGGTGGGTCAATCTGAATCACGATTGTATTTGAGAAATGACTGCACTTTTCGTTAAAACAAACCTTCTGACAATAGTCATAGATTTCTTTATAGTTTTCTAGGGAATAAAGTGCTTGACGAGGACTATCACTCTTTTCGTCTAAATCGATTGGATTAGAGAGTATTGAATTGGGTATGTTTGGCATTTCATGCAGACACGCAGCCTCTGCCACACTCCAAATATTCTGGAATGTGAATAAGAGTACCAATATCTGGATTAGAAATGTTTTTCTCTTCATACACAAATCTGTATTTAAAACACCAATNNAAAAAGCATAGGTCTAGATAATCAAGCTAGATTTTTTAGAACTCCACATTGGTCAATTGTACATAAACCATCACAAGTACCTCTTAAATCAGATAATTGTTCAATAAGCTTTTGTTGCTTGATTATATTTTCTCTGATAGCACTGACATGTAAGTCAATTAATTCATTCACATCTGAACAATTTTTCTTGGGATTATCTTTATAGGTGAGTAATTGACGAATTTCATTCAAACTCATATTTAAAGTTCGGCAATTCAAAATAAACTTAATTCGCTCAACATAGCCTATATCGTAAAGGCGGTAATTTCCTTCCGTTCTTTCGGGTTCCGGAATTAAACCTTCCTTTTCATAAAACCTAATTGTTAATACTGAACATGAGGTTTTTTTAGAGAGTTCACCAATTTTTAAATGCATTGAGTTGGTATTTCCAAAAAATCTTGACTCTATAGTAACTATAGGGATTCTAATATTCAAAGTTTATAAATTTTTTTAATGGGTATAACTATGAGTGGCTGTGGATGTAGTAAAGAAACACCATGCGAAGATAAGAAATCTCAACAAGAAAATCATCCATCAATTGCAGAAGCAAGCAATTCAAAGAATTGTGATAATACGCCTAGCTGTTGTGGTGAAGAGGAAGAAGAAAAATCTTCATCTCCTTGCTGTAACACTTCAAACAGTTGTGAAGATACCGCTCAATCCTGTTGTGGTTCTGATCCCAAAGAAAATTTAAGCACTGAAGACGTTTTAAAAGATTCGCACTACATGAGTGAATACTTAGTTCCCAAAATGGATTGTTCTGCGGAAGAACAGATGGTTCGTATGGCGCTATCTTCAATTGATGGTGTTCAAAAACTCATCTTTGATTTACCTAACCGGTCTTTAAAGGTTCTACATAATCAAAAAGATGAAAATATAACTACCAAACTTGAAGCTTTGGGTTTTGGTGCAAAGCTTGTGAAGACTGAAACTTATATAAGCAATCAACAAGCTAAGCAAACAAGTACCTATACCATTCCTAAAATGGATTGCTCTGCTGAAGAGCAAATGGTCCGTATGGCTCTTGCAGATATTGAAGCAGTTAAAGGTCTTACTTTTGATCTTCCCAATCGAAAACTGAAAGTCTTCCATAATGAAGGGAGTCAGCAAATTACGGCCAAACTTGAAGGACTGGGTTTTGGGGCGAAACTTGATGAAACACAGCTTTCTTCAGGCGATATACCTAATGAACCTGATCCTGTGAGACAAGCTAAAGTACTTAAACTGTTATTAGGCATTAATGCTCTACTTTTCTTTATAGAATTCATCAGCGGAATTATTGCTGCGTCTACAGGATTGATTGCTGATTCTCTAGATATGTTTGCCGATGCAGCCGTTTATGGTATTGCGCTATATGCCGTCGGAAAAGCTGCGAAATATCAAGTGAAAGCAGCCCATTTCGCAGGTTGGATTCAGTTATTACTTGCTGTCATCGTGATTATTGATGTCATTAGACGATTCATGTTTGGAAGCGAGCCAGAATCAACGCTCATGATTGTTATTGGCCTGCTCGCACTTATAGCTAACGTGACATGCTTATATCTTATTTCTGGTCATCGAGAAGATGGCGCACATATGAAAGCCAGTTGGATTTTCTCGGCGAATGACGTTGTCGTAAATATGGGCGTTATATTTGCCGGTGTACTCGTGGCGTGGACGGGATCAGCTTACCCAGACTTAATCATTGGCATCCTGGTTTCTTTATTCGTGCTTAATGGTGCTCGAAAGATTTTGGCTTTGAAGTAAGAGTATCGAAAATGAATCTATTTCAAGTTAAACAAAATCAGATCGTCAAAATTAGAGATCTCAAAAAAGGTAATCAATACAGTCATACCACTGATCCCGTATTGGAACGGCTCCAACTATTAGGTTTTAGAGAGGGTGAAACTCTACAAGTACTCACTAAAGGTGTTTTTGGCGGAGATCCTGTTTTAGTTCAAATTGAAACTTCAAGATTCGCATTAAGAAAGAATGAAGCTGAAAGAATTTTTGTAGAGTTAGTATCCAATGAAGATTAAGAACATTGCATTAGTCGGTAATCCAAATTGCGGAAAAACCTCTTTATTTAATACGCTTACTGGTACGCGACAAAAAGTTGCCAACTATGCTGGGGTTACCGTAGAAAGAAAAGAAGGTTCTTTTAAATTACCTTCTGGTGATGCAATACGAGTATTGGACTTACCCGGAACTTACAGTTTAAAACCTAGTAGTTTAGATGAAGAAGTCACCAGGGCAGTTTGTTTGGGCGAGCTAAAAGGTGAAATTCTACCCGATATTTTTATATGCGTTGTAGATGCCACAAATTTAAGCTTACATTTGAGCTTGGTTCTCGAAGTTCGTGCTCTAAATCGCCCTATGATTCTTGTATTAAATATGATGGATGAGGTCAAAAAGCGTGGTATTTCCATTGATAAGGATAAACTGTCTCAACTGTTAGGTATCCCTGTAGTTGAAGCTGTCGCAGTTAAAACAAAAGGAATTCAAGATTTAATTAATCAATTAGATCAAAAAAATCTTTTTATTACTCCTTATCATTCTGAATTAAGTCATTTTGAACAGGTCAAACAAATCACCAAACAAGTTATTTTAAATAATGACAGTGGTGATAAAAGAACCGCATTTCTAGATAAAATTTTTCTACATCCTGTATTGGGTTTAGTAATCTTAACTTTAACCATGTTTGTGATGTTCCAGGCGGTATTTATATGGGCAACGCCTTTTATTGAATTCATTGAAAATTTTGTCGCATGGCTCAGTGATTTTATTGGACCACTAATCCAACATCCTCTATTAAAAAGCTTGGTTGTGGATGGGGTAATTGCTGGTGCAGGTAGCGTGCTTGCATATATGCCTCAGATTTTGATTTTATTCTTCTTCATTTTAATGCTTGAAGAGTCAGGCTATTTACCCCGAGCAGCATTTCTTTTAGATAAATTAATGTCTAAAGCCGGGCTTAGCGGCCGTTCATTTATTCCTCTGCTATCCAGTTTTGCTTGTGCGATTCCCGGAATTATGGCAACCAGAAGTATCAGCTCTGAACGGGACCGATTAGCAACAATTATGATTGCACCCTTGATGACCTGTTCAGCAAGATTGCCAGTATATGCTTTATTGATCGCGGCATTTATTCCGAACCAATTAATCTACGGCTGGTTAAGTCTGCAAGGATTAGTCCTTTTTGGTCTTTATATGTCGGGAATAGTCTCAGCGTTATTAGTTTCAGTCTTTCTGAAGTTGGTTCGAAAAGATAAAACTGAAAGTATTTTTATTTTTGAACTTCCCACATACCGAATTCCAGATATTAGAAATATTGCATTAGGCTTATATGATAGGGCAACTATTTTCTTAAAACGAGTTGGTGGCATTATCGTCGCACTGTCTATCTTGTTATGGGTGCTAGTCACGTTCCCTCAACCACCAGATAATGCAAGCATGCCGGCCATTAACTATAGTTTAGCTGGTCAGTTAGGACATTTAATTCATCCTATATTTGCGCCTATTGGGTTTACATGGGAAATATGTATTGCACTCATTCCTGCTATGGCAGCAAGGGAAGTTGTAATTGCTGCTCTTGGGGTGATTTATGCGATGTCAGGTGATGAAGATACAGTAACTCAAAGTCTGTTAAGTCAAATTTCAGGCCCGGATGGATGGGGGTTAGCCACAGGTTTATCATTATTGGTATGGTTTATTTTTGCTCCCCATTGTCTTGCTACGTTAGCAACAATTAGACGAGAAACTGGCAGCTGGAAACAGCCCATCATTATGGCAACTTATTTGTTTGCATTAGCCTACATCTTTTCATTCATCACATATCAAGTTGCGAGTAAGTTTTAATTAGCAAATGAATAAAAGAGGGGGGGAGCTAGCTCCCCCCCCTTTATTAAATTACTCGATGTAAGCGTGGGCTTCTGAATACTTTTATCTAACTATAACAACTACTTAAATGTTTAAATCTCTAGGTTTTGAATAGTCGAGGTATCAGACGAATATAGATTGGTAAAAAGCATAGTTCAACGATAGTCTGAGTCAAGATTACAGCAGGAATTATGGGCATACTTCCCGGAATTGCAAAAGCTAATGGAAGAATAACAAATGAATTTCTATATGATGCTGAAAAGGACACAGCACTAGCAGAGCCAGATTCTAATCGAAAAATACGAGCAATTATCCAACCCACGAATGGAGCAATAATGGCAAAAGAAATATAAATTGGTAAAGCTTGAAGAGCTGCACTTTTTGCAAGCCCAATTTGAGGCATAACTGATGCTAGGACGATAAACAAAACTAGGGCTGTGGCAGGTACAGGAAATAAGTTTAGGCTTTCAGCCACTTTTTCTGCTTGTTCATTTCTATTCCCAATGAACTGAACTATAGCTGCCATTGCTAAGGGGGCACTGTTGCAAATAGAGAT
>NZ_DJBE01000066.1:0-24780 GCF_002429925.1 Acinetobacter sp. UBA5984 | reverse complement strand
TCAAATAAACTTCGAGTAATTTAAACCAATCAATCAATGAAAATAATTTCGATCAATCAACCAGTAAAAATCCACACAAGTTGTTCTTCATAATCTCTTAATGATCTTCTTGCTACTTCGTCAGTAGCAAGCTAGGTCGGCTATATTACTCTCTATTTCTAGAAAGTCAACCAGTGATGAAAATTATTTTTAAACTTATCAAATAAAACCCAACTCAACCAATCTTACCTAAGTTACTGTTTTATCAGAAGTTTTAGTCTTCATCACCGCCGATGGATGTGCATTCTACAGCATTTCAGATGCCTTGCAACACCTTTTTTAAAACATTTGAAACGTATGTTTATTTTATAAACCAAGATATTTATAAATAACTGTTTTATATAAAAAAATATTTTAATAAAAATGTTCATTATTTTATTTAGAAATGGTCATAATAGTTAAGTAATTGATTTTTATAAATTTTATTAAATTAAAAAAGCAAAAAGCAGAACTTTCGTCCTGCTTTTTGTACTGAATCTAATCAGATTAGAACTTCATACTAATACGCGCCCAATAGTTACGACCAATATTATTAAATTGCTGATCGCTTGGTAAACCTGCTCCTGACGCACCCATTTTGTTTAAATGCTCGGTATAAGTTTTATCTAGTACGTTATCAACACCTACAGACACATCAACACCTTTACTTAGGTTATAGCTGCCGTTTAAAGATAGTACGCCAAAACCACTACTCTCTTTCACATCATAACCCACGATATTACCTTCACGTTCACTGATACGACTTTGACCATCTACCACACGTAATAATGCGCCTAGAGTATATTTATCTTGAACATAGCGCAGGTTTAAACGTCCTTCCAGAGGTGAAATTTGTGGTAACGGCGTATTGTTTGTGGTGTTTTCACCCCACGCATACATGGCGCTCACATCTGCCTGCAAAGCATCGGTAAATTGATAACCTATACCAACTTCTGCACCTGCAATCGTGGTATCCACATTTTTGGTTTCAGCTTTATTGTTTGCATTGTACTTGGTCAAGATAAAATCTTGAACCAAACCAGCATAAGCCGATGCCCAAGAACTGAATGCGTCATGTTCATGTTGATAACCCAAATCAAGTTGAAGTGTTTTTTCAGTATCAATGCTCTTAAAAGTATTGTCACTACCATTACCTTTAACAGGGCTAAACAATTCCCAATAATCCGGCATACGCTCTACATAGCCCAAACCAACATAAGTTTTAGCATCATGGTGTGGATGTTGATTTTCTAAACGAATAAAACCACTTGGCAAGGTTTCTTTACGTTGTTGAGCCGTTTGTACTGCGTCTACCTCAGCTTGATCAATACGCACACCTGTGACTAACTTATTTTGATCATTCAGTTGATAACTCAGTTCACCAAAACCACCATAAGACTGAAACTCCATATCGGTTAAAACAGGCTTACTCAGATAAGAACCTTGTTTATCTGTTTTGCGAATACCATGTTCATTATTTTGGGTATCGATACCTGTAATAAACTGTAATTTATCCCACTCATGCGTCACAGCCATACGTGCATTTAATGTTTTACGCGTCACATTGGTTGCCATTTCCATCATAGGTTTGGCGCGTAAACTATAGTTATCCATCACGTGATCATTAAAACTATAGTTCACCTGTGCTTCAATTTTCTTAATCACATCAGTGATATTTTTCTTTTCTACACGCAAACCCAAACTTTCGCGGTCAAATTCAGAACCATCCATCATGCGGCCTGCATAAACCACCTCAGCATCACCTCGACCACCTGTCAGCTCAAGCCAAGTGTTTTCATCAGGTGTCCAACCTAATGCAATATCGGTATTCCATCTTTCCCAATCTGATGGAACTTTATTGTTATCACCATCCTTATAACTATCCGATACAGATCGGCTCGCATTTAAACGAATGTATTTTTTATCATCCCCCAATGCTGCTTCAACATTATGATCTAAACGACCATAAGAGCCCATAAGTACACTAGCTTGTCCACGGTAATTTTTATCTTCTGTAAAGCTTTCAGGATTACGTTCAAAAATAACTGTTGCAGCAGAACCTGTATTGGCATATTGAACCGTTTGAGGACCTTTAATCACTGAAATACGGTCATAACTTTCTGGAGAAATATATGAAGTGGGCGAATCCATCCGGCTTGGGCAGGCACCCAAGTTTTCTGTGCCATCAGTCAGGATTTTAATGCGTGAACCAAACATGCCACGAAAGGTCACATCGCCATTGGTACCTGCTCCGCTATTGACCGAACTGAAACCTACAATACTTTGCAGATAATCTGCACCATCGGTTGCCGGCACTGGCTGAATCGGCTGTTTCGGATCAGCACGGACAATCAGACCATTGGCATCATTACCGGCAGTTGAAGTCACCACAATCGGTGCCATGGTTTGTACTGGCATGGCTTCATTTGCCAGCACCATCGAAGAATAACAAGCAACACAAATCGCAGCCGCAAGGGGCTGTAAAGAAAATTTAGGCTGAGCCATTTTCTATCTCACTGAATACATAAATTGAACACGGCCTAAGTCAGTAAAGACCCAGGCAAAACAACGTGGATTTATGCAAACAGTGGCGGTGCCCGTCCCTGCGGGATTAAAAAGAGTCGCTGAAGGATAAACCAGACATGCTTAAAGGCTTGTTCAAAAGCCAATAGTCTGACCTGAATTCGATCCAGGACTTCTTTCACTTCAAGCTCAGGCGGCAAAACCAGGTTGCCATAGACAGTACAGTACTGACACTGATGACTGGCATCGTGTTCATGCGCTATGGAGTCCGAGGAAATAGGATGCTGATCAAGATGATGAGCAGGATGTTCAGAATGAACATGCGAGGAAACTAAAAGGGCACGCGTGATGGTTTCACAGACCGGAGCAACTTGATATTGCTTCGGCAGCAAAGGCTGTAAGAATACAGCAATCTGTAGAAATACCGCTAGAAAGGAAAGTAGCAGACCTCCCCGCAGAACCATAGGCAAACCCTTAAATTTATCTAGGCTGAGTATAACAAAACCCAATCAAAATTGGGCTTGTTGAATCATAAAAATTGCTTGGGAAAATAATTTTAGCGTTTAACTGCAACTTTTTCCTTATTGCGCTGGCGAACCAGTTTTTCTACTTTTTCACGGGCACGCTGACGTTTTAATGGCGACAGATAATCCACAAAAAGTTTACCATTTAAGTGATCCATTTCATGTTGGATGCACACAGCGAGAAGTCCATCAGCCTCTTGTTCAAAGGGTTGACCATCCAGACCAATTGCCTCAATTTTTACGCGTGACGGACGCTTAACTTTATCGTATATTTGAGGAACTGATAGACAGCCCTCTTCATAAGGCTGTGTTTCTTCAGTCAATGGTGTGATTTTGGGGTTAATGAACACCATGGGTTGATCTTTGTTTTCAGACAGGTCCATCACAATCAGCTGAATATGACGATCGACTTGAGTCGCGGCGAGTCCGATGCCTGGCGCTTCATACATGGTTTCAAACATATCTGCAGCGAGCTGACGAATTTCATCAGTAACTTCTTCGACTGGTTGTGCAATGGTACGAAGACGGGGATCCGGGAAACTTAAAATAGGTAATAAGGCCATACTGCGTCCTCAATTATGCCATTGATCAAAAAACCAAATGAAGGGAATGCTTCATCAAAAAAATGTGTGTAAGATCGTTATTATAACGCAATTACGCACATAATTTTAGGAATTATGATAATGAAAAAGGTTTTGAAGGGCATGCCATTTTCTAGTGCCTTGGGGTTAAAAAATCAAATGCTCGCACTGGCAGTTTGTGTCGGAGTGAGTATGGGGACAATGTATTCAGCCGAGGCAGCTCCTGCCCGCAACGTCAATCCACCTGCTTTAAAAGCCAGTGCGCCTAATGTCTACGTGGTCAAAAAAGGCGATACATTGTGGGATATTTCAAAACGTTTCTTAAAAAATCCGGTGCGTTGGCCAGAAATCTGGGCCAGTAACAAGCACGTGAAAAATCCACATTGGATTTTTCCAGGTGACCGCCTGTTGATGTGTGACTATCAAGGTCGTCCAATTATCGGTAAAGACGAAGGTGATGGCTGTGAAGGTATCATCAGTCGTTATATCGGTAGTACTTCATTACAACCACAGGTTCGCGTTGAATCTTTAAATAATACGATTCCAGTGATTCCATTAGCGCATATCCAGCAATGGTTGGAACGCTATACCATAGTGGCAGCTGATTCAGTTCAAGGTACGCCTTACATTCTCGGCACTGCAGACCAGCGCGTACTGGCCGGTAAAGGCCAGAAGGTCTATGCACGCGGCAATGGTCTGGTGGTTGGCCAGCGTTATGCGGTGTATCGTGAGGCAGACCCTTATGTCTTTACCGATGCCAATGGCAAGAAATACACGGCTGCTCTAGAGCTGCAACAGGTTGCTTCCGGAATCGCAGTACGTGGCGAAGGTGATGTCACCACGCTGGAATTGACAGATAGCTACAATGCCGAAGTGCGTCGTGGTGACCGTGTATTACCTGAATACGATCCGATGTTGCCTACCCTGTTCTATCCAGTGAATGCAGAAAATACGGTTGCTGGTGGTCAGATTGTGCGTGTACTGGGTTCAATTGGTACAGCAGCACGTCATAGTGTCGTGACGATTGACCGTGGTACGGCACATGGGGTTCAGACTGGTCATGTCTTTAGCGTAAACCAGAAAGGTGAAGTCGTGACTGATCCGAAAACCAAAGAGCGCGTACAGCTTCCAGGTGAGCGCATTGGCAATGTGATGGTCTTTAAAACTTTTGACCAGCTGAGCTATGCTTATGTGCTGGAAAGTGAGTTACCTATCAAGGTGGGTGCCAATATTCAAGCGCCATTGCTAGATGAATAATAGATTGATCTAACTTTACAACTGAAAGAATAAGAAGACACACGTATAGGTCTCGATATGCTGAACTCTTTATCACGCGTGCAACTGGAAACACTGACGTTATGGTATCTGGTTCAGCATTCTCTTTCGAGCTTCTATAAAATCAGTCAGCATTATTCAAGTCTGACCACAGCCATACAGCCTGATCAGGTGCCTACCTGGCAGGCGCTTGGCATTCATGCCAATCATGTCCAACGCTTAAAAGACTTCTCGCTTCCAGAATCACAACAGAAATTTCAGCGCTGTCTGGAAAAAGTTCAGCGAGATAGTGATTTTGTTCTACTCTACCATGATCTGCACTATCCGCAGCAACTCAGCCACTATGTAGACAAACCACCGATTATTTTTGGCCAAGGTCAGCCGGATACCCTGCTACAAGCCCAAATTGCAGTTGTGGGAAGTCGCAAGCCTAGTCCTCATGGCCGGCAAGTAGCTTATGATTTTTCCTTTTATTTGAGTGAACAGGGTTTCTATATTAATAGTGGATTAGCACAAGGCATAGATGAAGCTGCTCATCGGGCAGGATTAAAACATCAGGGAACCATTGCGGTGATGGGAACCGGACTGGATCAGACCTACCCTTCTCAACATGCACAATTGCGCCAGGAGATTATTGCGCATGGTGGTGCCGTCATTACCGAGTTTCTACCAGAAACCCCACCGTTGCAGCATCACTTTCCACGGCGTAACAGGATTGTCAGTGGCTTAAGTCTCGGGGTCATTGTGGCTGAAGCGACCTTAAAAAGCGGCTCTCTGATTACGGCCAAACTGGCTGCCGAACAAGGCAAGACTGTATTTGCCATTCCGGGACATATTTATAGTGAATATCATAAAGGTTGCCATCAGCTGATTCGTGAAGGCGCGATTCTGATTGATCACCCGCAACAGGTGATTGAAGAACTGGCTCTGGCAACCCAATGGCAAGCCTTACAAAATGAAGTACAACATGACATGGCGGATGAACTTCCTACACACATACCGCCCCATTTGCTCAGACTTTATAACCAGCTGGACTGGGTCGGACAGGATCTGGATCATCTCAGTCATCATCTGCAACAGGATGTTTCTTCTCTCACCGGTCAATTGATGGAACTGGAGCTACTTGGCTTTTGCACCCAGCAAGCCGGCATGTATCTACGTTGTCGTCCGCATAAATAAGGTTCACAATAGACACTTCTTGTTTTGATAAGGTATACACATGATCACCACCTCTGTTGCCGAAGCAGCTAAATGTCTCAAAGCTGGACAGGTCTTGGCATACCCTACAGAGGCTGTTTGGGGCTTAGGTTGCGACCCCTATAATGAGCAGGCATTTCACCAGATTTTAACCTTAAAACAGCGCCCGATTGAAAAAGGCGTGATTTTACTCGCAGCTCATATTTCACAAGTGGAACATTTACTTCAGGATCTAAGTGAAGAAATGCGTGAAAAAGTAATTGAGTCGTGGAGTAATGATCGACCTACAGACCGGGCGACCACCTGGCTACTCCCTGCCAATGACGATATTCCAGGCTGGATTAAAGGCAAACACCTTAAAGTGGCAGTGCGCGTGACCACTCATCCTCTTTGTGTAGCCTTGTGTCAGGCTTTTGGCGGTTTTATTGTTTCAACCAGTGTCAATCCTGCCGGCTTAGAACCTGCACGTTCCCTGCAAGATGCCATGCGTTATTTTGGTCAGGATCTGAATTATCTGAATGGTGATCTGGGACTGAGCCAGAAACCAAGCCGGATTATTGATGCCGTAACAGGTGAAATTATTCGTGACTGAGCCTTTGCTCAGTCATTTTTCTTTTCAAGTCGACTAAAGTTTTAAGATAAAAAAAAAGCTCAACCATATAGGGATGGTTGAGCATAAAAAAGGATGTGTATCAATCACATCCAGAGGGTATCGAAATCTCTGGACATTTCAGCAACAGTTGCTGATCTGCGATGGAGCGTATTATGGGCGAACAGTTTAAAAAAAACAAATATATTTTAGCTCTTAAAAAGCAGCTTAAACCTATGATTAATCAATCATTATTTTAAAAAAATTCAAATTATCTTGCTCTTTTTAAAGTGCTTTTTAAAGAACCTAAAACCTCCCATCCTCGACTAAAGTCTATTTGTCTTTATTTACGAGATCATTCAAGCAAAAAAACTAAGTTTGTTTGTTCGTTTTTTAGGCAATTATTTGGCTTTTAGCAGCACCGGCGCCATGGTTTTTTTCTGGGCCAGTACAATGCCGAACAGAATAATCGCCCCACCAGTACTGTGATAAATGGTCCAGGCCTCTTTTAACCAGACCAAGGCAATTAAAGCAGTAAATACCGGCATCAGGTTCATAAAGATACTGGTACGGTTCGGCCCCAGACGCTGAATCGCCATCATCCACAGCAAAGGTGCAATCAGTGACGGGAAAATACTGGCGTAGATGACGCTGCCAGCATTGGCCAGATTAATGACATCTAGACCCAACCAGGCCACAAACGGCAGGTGATACAGCAATGCAAATAGAATCTGCACATACAGGCTCAGCATGAGCGGAATCTGCAGCTGCCATTTTTTCAGAAAGACCCCGTAAAAGGCATAGAAAAATACGGCAATAATCATCAGCAGATCACCCCACTGGCCGCCAGCATGCAGCAGCCCCCACGGATTACCCTGCCCCATCACATAGATCAGCCCGGCAAAGGACAACAGACTGCCAATAATCGCATAGCGATTCGGGATATCGCGCAGAATCAGCATCGACACAAAAATGGTGAAAATTGGAATAAAGGCATTAATAATGCCCATATTGGTGGCGGTGGTGTAATGTGCGGCGGTATACGCCAAGCCCTGATACAGCACCAGACCAAAGGCACTCAGCACTGCCAGCTGTTTCAGATGCGGTACGATCAGGGCACGTTCACGAATCACTCGCGGCAGAATAAACGGGGTCAGAATCAGAAAGGCAAAAAACCAGCGATAAAAACTGATGCTCACCGGCGAAATAAAGTCCGTCACATAGCGGGTCACGACAATATTCAGTGACCAGATCAGGACCGCAGTCAATGGAAGCAGCATGGCCCACCACATTGTTTTTTGCTGCTGCGTCATAACTTCATCCTTGTCTCTATCTATTGTTAATCTATGCCTTCTTGGCAAGTGCCTAAGCATAATTGATTTTTCAACTAAAATTAATGCTATTTGTAGCCGGCAAGTAAGCATTTCACTGATTCCGACTTGTACTATATTTAAATACCCGTTAAAACAAATAGCCCTTATTCATTTAATAAAAAGGAAATCTGATGAGCACTTCTGTGTATGACATTCCGGTAAAAACGATTCAAGGAACGGACACGACGCTGAACCAGTATCAAGGCAAAGTCTTGCTGTTGGTAAATGTGGCATCAAAATGTGGCCTCACTCCACAATACGAAGGCCTGCAAAAACTTTATGATGATAAAAAAGCCGAAGGACTGGAAATTTTAGGCTTCCCTTCCAATGATTTTCTGGAACAGGAACCTGGAAGTGAAAAGGAAATTCAGGAATTCTGTTCCCTGAACTATCAGGTGGATTTCCCGCTGTTTGCTAAAATTCCGGTCGTGGGTGAAGCTAAACATCCTTTGTATGCTACTTTGACTCAAGCTGTGCCAGAACGTATCGGTGAAGGTCCGTGGTGGAAAGACCTGGTCGACTATGGCCTGACTCCAAATGAACCACCTGAAGTCCTCTGGAACTTTGAAAAGTTCCTGGTGAACAAACAGGGTGAAGTCGTTGCACGTTTTGCACCGGATATCACGGCAGATGATTCACGCCTGCTGGATGCAATCAATGCTGAGCTTGCTAAATAAGTCTTTTTAAATAGGTCGGTTGCAACTGATGACCAGTTTAGCCGACCTGGCTCATAGGCATGAACATTGAATTTCATATTTTTTCAAAAACTTATCTAAAATTTATGTTTACTGAAACCGCCCAGACCCGATAAAACATGAGTCTATTTCCATAACAATTCGAGCAAAACAATATGAGTCAGTCCATTTATGAGATTCCGGTAAAAACCGTTACTGGAAAAAATACGACTTTGTCCGATTATCAGGACAAAGTCCTGCTGATTGTGAATGTCGCATCGAAATGTGGTTTAACCCCACAATATGAAGGACTGCAAAAACTTTATAATGAGAAAAAAACCGAAGGACTGGAAATTCTGGCTTTTCCTGCGAATAACTTTAAAGGTCAGGAACCGGGCACAGATGAGGAAATTCAGCAGTTCTGCAGTTTGAACTATAATGTGGATTTCCCGCTATTCTCCAAGATCTCTGTCGTGGGTGAAGATCAGCATCCTCTTTACCATTATCTGACCCAAGCTCAGCCGCAACGTACAGGCGGCGAAGATTTTGCAGAGCGCCTGAAAAGTTTTGGCAATACGCCAAATGAATTACCAGAAGTGCTATGGAACTTTGAAAAATTCCTGGTCAACAAGCAAGGCGAAGTGGTCGCGCGTTTTGCACCCAATATTCCGGCAGATGATGCTCGCTTGCGAGATGCAATTAATGCAGAATTGGCTAAATGATTTGTAACAGTAATGTAAGTATCTATTTCAAGAATAGATAATTATTATTTATTTTAAAATCAAATACTTAAGACCAGATTTACTTGGCTCTAAAATCTCCATGATTTACGCTTAATTTTTATTTTTCTACAACACTTCATTCCATATTTATCAATGAGTTGAGCCTAATATGCAGTTATCCCAAGAGAGATAACGATAGGTTCAAAACATGAAAAACTTAGTAAAAGCAGTCATATTTTCATTATCTAGTGCACTTGTGGCGACTTCAGCTTTTGCTGCAGCTCCAGAGCATCACTCGCAACACCATCAGCCACAAAAAACGCATGTTCAGCAGCATGCACAGCATAAAGCCCCTGCACACGATCAACAGCATAAACAGGTACATAAGAAAGTAGATCCTTCACGCGATTGGCGTGTAGGTCAAAAAGTACCGGCTCAGTTTCAGAGCAAAGTGTACAAGGTAGACCACAGCAAATACAAAAGACTCAGCAAACCTGGTAAAAACCAGCAATGGATCAAAGTGAATGGTGACTATATCCTGACCAATGTGATGAGCCATAACATTATCAAAATTATTGCAGGATAAGTTTTATCCTCCTCGGTGAAAAAAGAGTGCTTCGGCACTCTTTTTTAATGTCTTAATCATTTGTATTCAAAATATTTGTTATTACTTTGCAACAATCTTTTTTATCTCCACATTTTATTCTTATAGTCATGCCTTAGAACCACCTGCACCGAGACCACGATTTCATGTCCAAGATTCTTGTAAATGCTCTTCTTCCTTTTGCATTATTTAGCTCAGGCATTTTATTAATGGGCTGTGAACAGGCGACCGAAGCACCGGTCGAGCAAGAACAAAGTACACTTTCTACTGATCTTAAACCTGTACAGCAAAGTGATCGTACGACGACTGCGCAAACAGAGCTGAAGTCTGGCAATATGTTTTATATGGTGCGTGATGTGGCCGATCTGCAATTCAAGGCGGGCAGTTATGTTGAACAGTTAAAACAGACCCAAATTGATCTGCAAATTGCGGTAGATACTAAAGATACCCAGCAACTGCAAGCTACAGCAGGCAAGTTACAACAACAGTTGACAGGCTTTAATCAGGCCTTAGGTGAATTGAATTTAAAAAGTCAGGAAATTGATCAGGTACGTAGCAATATCATGAGTGCCAATCAACAGGTTCTGGCTTCTCCTTTACTGAATGGCCAAGTCGATTTCAGTCAGGTTGATTTAAAGAAAATTGAAAGCCAGATGGTCAGTGTGCAAGCTGAAATGCTTAAACTGGCAGGCATGCTGATTCAAAACTCAGATAAAGACGCTTCATCAGAAGCTGAACCAGAAAACACCTGATTTACGTTGATATCTCGTTCAAAAAGAAGCCACTGTTTAAGTGGCTTCTTTATTTTAAAAATTAAATATTATTTTTTTGGGCTTTTTACCACTACCAATCGTTTCTGCACAAATTCCTTGAAACCATCAATTGAAAGTTCATGACCATAACCTGAATTTTTGATTCCGCCAAATGGCAGCTCTGGCGCAGTATCGGTATACCAGTTAATCCACATCATGCCAGTTTCTACACGTGAAGCCAGCTTTTTCGCCCGCTCAATATTTTGTGAATGAATGACGCCACCAAGACCATAATTGGAATCATTGGCAATCGATACAATTTCATCTTCATCTTTTGCCACATAAATTTGAGCGACCGGGCCAAAGAATTCTTCATACCAAGCCGGATTATCACGGCTGATATTTTCCAGAATAGTTGGCTGATAGAAATTACCTTCATGTTCATAAGGCTTACCACCAGTCAAAACTTTCGCGCCATTCTCTACAGCTTTATCCACCTGCTTAGTCAGTTTTTCCAACGCATCTGCTGAAGACAGTGGGCCAAGAGTAGTTTCAGAATCCAATGGATCACCAATTTTTAAGCCTTCAAAGACCTCGAGCATGCCCGCTTTAAATTGTTCTGCAATTTTCTCATGCAGGATAAAACGTTTAGCTGCTGTACAAACTTGCCCCGTGTTATTAACGCGTGCCTGACAGCCAATTTTGATCGCTTTTTCCAGATCAGCATCATCCAGCACAATGAATACATCATTACCACCCAATTCTAATGTGGATTTGGTGACATGTTTACCGGCCTGCCCCGCTACTGCACGCCCTGCACCTTCTGATCCCGTAAGAGCAACGCCTTGTACACGTGGATCTGCGATAATATCTGCGACCTGATCACTACTGATAAACAGATTAGTCCACACACCTTTCGGTGCGCCTGCATCAAGAATCAACCGTTCAAAGGCTTCAGCACATTGCGGAACGATGCTGGCATGCTTGGCTACCACAGGGTTACCAATTGCGCAGTTGGGGGCAAAGACACGCATCAATTGATAGAATGGGAAGTTCCAAGGCTCTACCGCCATAATAATTCCTAAGGGATGATGTTCTACCCAAGCTTCTCCCAGTTCCGTTTCATAAGAAACTGGCGCTAAAAACTCTTTGGCATGATCAGCATAGTATTCAGCAATTTTGGCGCAGGTTTCGATTTCACCTTCACTCTGCTTGATCAGCTTACCCATATCCAGCGTCATGATTTTAGCCAGTTCTGACTTACGTTCCCGCATATTGTTTGCCAGTTTACGAAGTACCTCAATCCGGGTATCTACTTGTTGAATCCAATCCGACTTCAGGATTTTTTCTGCGGTATCCAAAGCATTCTGGATATCTTGATCAGTATGTGACGGATAATCTTTTAATTTCTGGTTATTAAAGGGGTTAATGGATTGATAACTCATAATTAGATCCCTGCTTGGCCAATTCAATTTTTATAAATGGATAACAACGTGATTCGCGTCGTGACAGAGGTAGTAGAACCGTGAAGCTTTTTACTGAATAAATCTGGAAAGCTTAAAGACGCCATATCAACTTAGCATTGTTTTTTTCTGACTATGACTTTGCTTACAGATTGGTTCAAAAGATTACGCAGCGCAGGTAAAAGTTATATCGAGTGGTACAAAGTGAAAGTTATTTAAGAACCAGAAATACTAAAACTGATACTTTCAACATTCATACTTCCAAAAATTCCTAGTTAAATCAAACAATCCAAATCAGCTGTTCTAAGGCGATGCCTAAATAATATAAATTTCAAATTTTCAGGTATGTAGTACATTATCTATATAGCGGATAAAAGAAAATTAATCATGAATCAAATAACATCTACTATCATTCAAACAGCAGAAAACTATTTTGATAATGCAGTTTTAGAAACGACCGATACTATTTTTCAAGAAATTGTAAAAGCTTTTCCAATAGCATCATCAGGTTTAGCAATTTATCAAGCTTTTAGGAATTATAACGAAAAGCAAAAACTGAAAAATATCCTAGAATTTATAAAAGAAGGCGAAAGCTTGGCATCAGGCACATTACTAAAAATCTTCAAGGATCAAAATAACTTAGAAATAGGTGGTGAGCTACTCAATGCATTAGATAAAACTTATTTAGTGCATCAATCCAAAATGCTTGCTCGACTTGCTCTTTTATATGATGTAAATGAAATTAATAGAGCAAATTTTCTCAGATATGCTCATATTATTCCTCACTTCACTTCTTTTTTATTAGAAGGCTTAGAAAAGGCATATGTAGCCTTTGAAAAAAATAAAACTAATAAAAATTATCACCTTAAAAATGAAGAATGTAATTTTTCAGCATCTGAATTAGAAAGATTTGGTTTTTTATATGTTGTTGCAACATTCGGTACTGGCAATAATTATGGTAGATCAAAAGACTTAATCTTTTTCTATGAGAATATTTATCAACATAAACATAGAAAAAATTAAACCCATAAAAAAACCACCCAAAAGGGTGGTTTTTTCAATCTTAAACCAGCAATTACATTGCACGGTTTTTGATTTTGCGGATCGTTTCCAGCTGAGCAGCAGTTTCTGCAAGAGCAGCCAAAGCAGCAGCAGAGTCCAAATCGCTCTTTTGATTTGCTAGCAATTGTTCAGCGTGTTTACGCGCTTCAATAATTGCAGCTTCATCCAAGTTTTCTGCACGGACTGCTGTATCAGCAAGAACCGTAACAACATGCGGTTGAACTTCTAGAACACCACCAGATACATAGATTAATTCTTCTGTACCGTTTTCCAAAATAACGCGGATCGCGCCAGGTTGGAGCAAAGTTACCAGCGGAGCGTGACCAGGCATAATACCTAACTCACCGCCAGCACCTTTAGCAATTAGCATAGTTACAGTGCCTGAGTACAAAGACTCTTGAACACTTACAACGTCACATTGCATAGTCGCCATGAGAATCTCCTAAATTAGGGAACTAATTAAAGTTTCTCAGCTTTAGCAATCACTTCGTCAATACCACCAACCATGTAGAACGCTTGTTCTGGGATGTGATCGTATTCACCAGCTAAAAGACCTTTAAAGCCACGAATCGTTTCTTTAAGCGGTACAAGTTTACCAGGAGCACCAGTAAACACTTCAGCTACGTGGAACGGTTGAGAGAAGAAACGTTGGATCTTACGTGCACGGTATACAGTAAGTTTGTCTTCTTCTGACAATTCGTCCATACCAAGAATTGCGATAATGTCTTTCAATTCTTTATAACGTTGAAGAACGTTTTGAACTGAACGAGCAATTTCGTAATGCTCAGTACCAACTACAAGTGGATCTAGCTGACGTGAAGTAGAGTCAAGTGGATCGATCGCAGGGTAAATACCTTGAGAAGCGATGTCACGGCTCAATACAACAGTTGCGTCCAAGTGAGCGAACGTAGTTGCAGGCGATGGATCTGTTAAGTCATCGGCAGGTACGTATACCGCTTGGATTGACGTAATAGAACCAGACTTAGTCGATGTAATACGTTCTTGAAGAACACCCATCTCTTCTGCAAGAGTCGGTTGGTAACCTACTGCAGATGGCATACGGCCTAGAAGTGCTGATACTTCAGTACCCGCTAGTGTATAACGGTAGATGTTGTCGACGAACAATAGTACGTCACGGCCTTTACCGTTTTCGTCTTTTTGATCACGGAAGTACTCAGCCATAGTCAGACCAGTCAACGCTACGCGTAAACGGTTACCTGGTGGCTCGTTCATCTGACCGTAGACCATTGCTACTTTGTCTAGAACGTTAGAGTCTTTCATTTCGTGATAGAAGTCATTACCTTCACGGGTACGCTCACCAACACCAGCAAACACAGATAAACCTGAGTGAGCTTTCGCGATGTTGTTGATCAACTCCATCATGTTTACAGTTTTACCAACACCGGCACCACCGAACAGACCAACTTTACCACCTTTCGCGAACGGGCATAGTAAGTCGATGACTTTAATACCAGTTTCTAGAAGGTCAGTAGAAGCCGCTTGTTCTGCATAAGAAGGCGCTTGACGGTGAATTGGTAAACGCTCTTCAGTCGCAACAGGACCAGCTTCGTCGATCGGGCGACCAAGAACGTCCATGATACGGCCAAGAGTCGCTGTACCTACTGGTACAGAAATCGGAGCGTTAGTGTTAGTTACGTTCAAACCACGCTTAAGGCCTTCAGTAGAACCCATTGCAATAGTACGAACTACGCCATCACCAAGTTGTTGCTGAACTTCTAATGTAGTTTCAGTACCGTCAACTTGGAGAGCGTCATAGATCTTAGGAACGCTGTTACGTTCAAACTCGACGTCGATAACCGCGCCGATGATCTGAATGATACGACCGCTACTCATTGCTGTCTCCTCAATTCAAACTAATATATGTTAAACGGCAGCGGCACCACCAACGATCTCAGAAATTTCCTGAGTAATCGCGGCTTGACGCAGCTTGTTATAAATAAGTTGCAGGTTCTTGATCAACTCACCCGCGTTATCAGTTGCAGCTTTCATTGCAACCATACGAGCAGACTGCTCACACGCGATGTTTTCGATCACACCTTGATACACCACAGACTCGATGTAACGAACCAACAAGCCATTTAAAAGCTCTTCAGCTTCAGGCTCGTAGATGTAGTCCCAACCGTATTGACGGTTAAGCGTCTTGTCTTCTTCAGCAGCTGCCAAAGGAACAAGCTGTTCGATCTTTTGGTTTTGAGTCATGGCGTTGACAAAGCCGTTAGAAACCAGATAAATACGATCTAACTCGCCTTTATCATAAGCGTCTAACATCACCTGTACAGAACCAGATAACTGTTCAAGACTTGGAGTGTCGCCCACTTGAGTGGTCGCACCAAGTACTTTACCGCCGTAGTTTTTAAAAAACGAAACCGCTTTTTGACCAATCAAAGCAAATTGAACTTCAATTGACTGCTCTTGTTGCTGTTGAACGTGTTTTACCACTTTCTTGAACAGGTTAATGTTCAAACCACCAGCAAGTCCGCGATCTGATGACACGATGATATAGCCAACGCGCTTTACAGGACGTTCAACCATATAACGGTGTTTGTATTCAGGATTCGCTTGAACCAAGTGAGCAATTACACGGTGCATATTTTCGGCATACGGACGGCCTTGAGCCATGCGCTCTTGCGCACGACGCATCTTAGAAGCTGCTACCATCTGCATCGCGCGAGTAATTTTCTGCGTGCTTTTGATACTAGCTACTTTGGCGCGAATTTCTTTTAAATTTGCCATACGCTTAACCTAGTATTCGAAGGCCCTTTCGAGCCCTCGAAGGTTGATTCCGTGAACCAAACCAACACCAATCTAGCAAGTTGCTAAATTAGTAAGTTTGAGTCGCTTTGAATTTTTCAATACCGGCTTTGAATTCAGCTTCGATATCTTTATCCCAAGCACCAGTCTCGTCAATTTTTTGCATTAATGCAGCATGTTCTGAACGGAAGTAAGCAATTAACGCAGCATCAAAGTCCACGATTTTCTTAACTTCTACGTCAGCCATGTAGCCTTCGTTAGATGCATAAACTGATACAGCTTGGTCAGCGATTGAGTATGGAGCATATTGTTTTTGCTTCATCAACTCAGTTACGCGTTGACCGTGTTCAAGCTGTTTACGAGTTGCTTCGTCAAGGTCAGAAGCGAACTGAGCAAACGCTGCCAATTCACGGTACTGTGCAAGTGCAGTACGGATACCACCAGACAATTTCTTGATGACTTTAGTCTGCGCAGAACCACCAACACGAGATACAGAGATACCCGCGTTCACAGCAGGACGAATACCTGCGTTGAACAATGATGTTTCAAGGAAGATCTGACCATCAGTAATCGAAATTACATTGGTTGGTACGAATGCAGATACGTCACCTGCTTGAGTTTCAATAATCGGCAATGCAGTTAATGAACCAGTTTGGCCTTTAACTTCACCGTTAGTGAATTTCTCAACGTAGTCAGCAGATACACGAGAAGCACGTTCAAGTAGACGTGAATGTAGATAGAACACGTCACCTGGATAAGCTTCACGACCTGGTGGACGACGAAGAAGCAATGAAATTTGACGATACGCAACAGCTTGTTTAGACAAGTCATCATAGATGATCAGAGCGTCTTCACCGCGGTCACGGAANNTTAATGCCAGAGTTTTTCTGAGCGATGATCGCGTCGATCGCCATAGCTGTTTTACCAGTCTGACGGTCACCAATGATCAACTCACGTTGACCACGGCCTACTGGGATCATTGTATCTACTGATTTATAACCAGTTTGTACAGGTTGATCCACTGATTGACGCCAAATTACGCCTGGTGCTACTTTTTCAACAGCATCAGAAAGTTTTGCATCAATAGGGCCTTTACCATCAATTGGGTTACCCAAAGCGTCTACGACACGGCCAAGAAGTTCAGGACCAACCGGAACTTCTAATACACGACCTGTACAACGAGCTTTTTGACCTTCTTGAAGGCTTAAGTAGTTACCTAAAACAACGACGCCCACTGAATCCTGTTCTAGGTTCAGTGCCATACCGTATAAGCCGCCGTCGAATTCGATCATTTCACCGTACATTGCATCAGCAAGGCCGTGAATGCGCACAATACCGTCGGATACCATAACAATGGTACCTTCGTTTTTAGCGGTCGCGCTGGTGTCCAGATCGCCGATACGCTGTTTAATGAGCGCACTGATCTCGGATGGATTCAGTTGTTGCATTGCGCTATACCTCAATCTTTTTAAAGTTCAGTCTTCTTATTGCAATTAAGCTAGAAGACGAGTACGCATTTTTTCAAGCTTATTAAGCGCAGAATCATCTATCACTTGGTCGCCTGCACGAATAACCACACCCGCGATTAACGCCGGGTTAACTTCTACAGAAACATTTACTGCTGCATTGAATTTTTTCTCTAACGCATGAGTAAGAAGTTGTTCCTGTACAGAAGTCAATGGGAATGCTGATTCAATTACAACATCCACAGTATTGTTATTCTGTGATTTGAGCTGTTCATATTCTGCAGCGATTTCAGGAAGCAAAGCCAAACGTGCATTTTCAGCAAGCATAGTCAAAAAGTTTGACACTGCAGGCGTTTGGTCTTCGCCTAAAACTTTAGCAAAAAGTGCCACCTGCTCAGCAGGTGTCAACTCAGGGCGATTTAGATAAGCTGAAAATGCTTCGTCTTGCACCGCAGCACTGAGCAATTCAAGTGCAGTTGACCAAGAGTCAGCTGTACCTTGCTCAGAAGCGTAAGCAAATGCTGCTTTAGCGTAAGGGCGTGCCAACGTCAAGAGTTCAGCCATAATCCGCCTCTCTTAAAGTTTAGCAGCCAGCTGAGTCAGCATGGCATTGTGAGCTTCTGCGTCAACTTGCTGGCTAAGAATTTTCTCAGCACCAGCAACTGCAAGAGCAGCCACTTGTTGACGTAATTCTTCGCGAGCAGCATTGATTTCAGTATCAACAGCTTCTTTAGCTTGTTGACGAATACGCTCACCTTCAGCTGACGCTTGAGTACGAGCTTCTTCGACCAATTGCGCTGCACGACGGTTCGCTTGTTCGATCAATTGAGCCGCTTGTGCTTTTGCCGCGTCCAGTTCAGCTTTCACTTGTGCTTGCGCATCTGCAAGGTCAGCCTTCGCTTTTTCAGCAGCATTTAAGCCATCAGCGATTTTACGCTGACGTTCACTAATCGCATTGATTAGTGGTGGCCATACAAACTTCATGCAGAATGCGACGAAAATCGCAAACGCAATCGCTTGGCCAAACAATGTGAGGTTGATATTCATTGCAAATTCCTCAAATAGTGAATTTCGGAATTAAGCTGATTAACCTACAAATGGATTAGCGAAGATGAAGAACAAGCCAATACCAACACCGATCATAGGCACAGCATCAAGAAGACCCGCGATTAAGAACATACGAGTTTGAAGTTGTGGAGCCAATTCTGGTTGACGAGCTACAGCTTCAAGGAAACGGCCGCCTAGAAGACCAAAACCAATCGCAGTACCTAAAGCACCGAAAGCGATCAAGATAGCAGATGCAATTGCAACTAGACCTAAAGTGAGTTCCATGATAATTCCTCAGAGGTTAGGTTTATACCAAATTAAGTTAAAAAATTGTGCCCAACCATCCCGTGACAGTTAGGCAATACCATTAATGCTTTTCGCTTGCCATGCTCAAGTATACGATAGTCAGCATCATGAAAATGAATGCTTGTAGCGTAATAACAAGAATGTGGAAGATCGCCCAAGGCACAGATAACGCCCACTGGATCCAGAACGGTAATAACGCGATAAGAATGAAGATTAACTCACCCGCATACATGTTACCGAATAGTCGTAGAGCCAATGAAACTGGACGTGCAAGGAAGGTTACCAATTCCAGAATCAAGTTCACTGGAATAAGAATCGCTTTTGCAACTGGGTTACTTGGGTTAAATGGGTTAAGTGCTAGTTCACCAACGAAGCCGCCAACACCTTTTTCACGGATGCTGTAGAACAAGATAAGTGCAAATACAGACAATGACATACCAAGGGTAATGTTAGGGTCAGTAGATGGAACGATCTTGAAGTATACGTGGTGTGGATCAATACCAAACAGGCCACCAATCACGTGTTGAGCGACATAAGGAATCCAGTCAACCGGGATAAGGTCCATCAAGTTCATGAGGAAAATCCACACGAAGATGGTTAGCGCTAGTGGAGCGATCAAACGCGATTTACCATGGAAGGTATCGCGTACACTTGAGTCAACAAACTCGATAATCATTTCGATTGCAGACTGGAACTTGGTAGGAACACCAGAGTTTGCAGCTTTCGCTACGAGCCAGAATAACAAGCAGAAAATGATACCGAGGCCGATTGACCAACCCATTGAATCCAAGTGAATAGCAGTGAACCCCATCTGTTGAGCTTCAGCACCATTCTCGGCCAATTTCCATGTACCGTCTGGCATTTTGCCATAGGTCATATTGGTCAAGTGATGCTTGATATACTCGGTCGAAGTAAGGGCATGTTCTTCAGCAGCCATAAATCACACCTGGTCAATGTCAAAAAACTATAGAACAAACGAATATCGCGTGCTGCTTGATATCTCGCCTGCTCCTAAAAAAACTTTTCAATTTTTTGTTGTGTTTAAACTCGTTTTTGTAGACGTGACACCCAAAAAGGAGCGACCCACGACATGGCTTGAACGAGCATAAAACCACAAAACAACGCAACCGGGGATAACGGCTTGACATTGCTTAAAATTAAAATGAAACCAACAATCACAATTGCAAACTTGCCCATCAGGCCTTTATACATGTTCGAAAGAACCTGCTTAGATGCCCGGGCTCCTGCCGCTCGAAATGATTGCCATGAAAAATAACAACTCGCAAGCCAGCAGACGAACGCCCCCAAAGCGGCACTCAAGGCTAAGGTTGAGTCTTTCACGACCCAGCCAATCAAGGCTGAAACAGGAATCATTAATGCTTGTAAGAGGACTAAAGCTTTCGCTAATCGTCGGTCAATCAAGCGACTAGTTCGGCTCATTATTTATTCACTCACAGCAAGCATGCTTGACAAGTTTAGCTGATGATTATTTTTAATCGCAGGCATTATAGAGTTACACCCCTGAACATGCAATCTTTTCCCGACCTTAGTCGTGTTTTTTTCAACAGATCAAATGCTGGCAAACTAATCAAAACTTGATTATTTTTAAATCATTGATGGGCATTTAACACACATTTACGGGTTTGCTCGGCCAATTTCTGCCAGGCCTGGATAAAGTCCCCTGCCCCACTCATGCTTTCATCGACACTCTGGAATACAATCGGTTTCAGTTTAAGGTACTGACTTTCACCAGCATGTGCTTCTGCCAGCAGACACATTTTGCTCTGCACACGACTGTCTTGCAGATACTTGATCTGCGCCACGGTTGGTGACACATGTGGATCATCCGTCAAAGCCCCCATGAACTTCAGGTTCAATGGGCGTTCCAGATATTGATAGGCATCATGATAGGACCAATAAGGTTGAGCTTTACTTGTAGAACTATAACGCTGTGCAGTCAAAAACATGGTTTGGGCAAAGTCACGCGCATTTTTCCAATAGGCCTCCCGATGCTCAGGCAGTTGCTGAGAACGTAGGGCTGCAATAAAGAAACCGATACGTACTGCATTGTTAGGATCGAGCCAGACATGGGTATCGACAGTATCTTTTAAGGCTTGCCCACGTGGATTACGCATTGGCAAAGTGGTCAGAATACCCGAATCTAAAATCGCGATACTTTTATTGTTATTGTTCAACACTTTTGCCAACGGTGCTTCATGTGCCTGCCCTAACCAGATCACCAGACCAGCATCCTGAATCGTTTTCCGGTGTGCCGGGGTCAGGCTGACATCATGACCAGTTTGATTGGCCAATAATAAAGTCGGCTGTTCCACGCCTTGAGTAATGGTCTTGGCAATCAGATAAATCGGCTGCGTTGAAACCACCAGATTTTGCGACCAGCTTAGGGTGCTGAACAAAGCCAGGCTACACAGGGCAAGGAAACGGAACATGAAGAGAAATCGCTATATAAGGACAAATTTGATAGTGTTATAATATAACAAAATTACAAAAATACCTATGCCCAATCGAAACTCTGGACGCTTCATGTTAAGATTTGAAATCTTTTAATTTTCAGTTTCGCACCTGAGGTGAACTATGGGTTCATGTTCGCACGAACACCACAATGCATTGCACGGCGTACACGACCATCCAAATGTCGCGCAGCGTCTGGCCGAAGCAGAGAGTCTTTGTGCGGCAAGTGGCGCACGCCTCACTCCTTTACGCAAAGAGGTACTGGAACTGATTCTGAATGCAAGCGGCCCGATGGGTGCGTATGATCTGCTGGCACAAATGAAAAATACCAGCGACCGTCCTGCTGCCCCACCAACGGTGTACCGTACACTCGACTTTTTATTAGAAAAAGGCTTTATTCACCGCCTGACCTCTATTAATGCCTATATTCCCTGCTGCCATCCGCGTGAAGGCCATCAGGCGGCATTCTTGATTTGTACTGAATGTAAAGCCGTAAAAGAAGCATCTGCACAAGGTTTATTAGAACAACTGGATGCCTTGGCGGCTTCAGACGATTTTAGTGCACACCACAGCATTATCGAAATTTCAGGAATCTGTCAGCAGTGTCGCAACAAAGCTTGAATGCATCACCCTTGATCCAGCTTTCCAAGATCTGGGTCAATATTGATGATCGTGACATTTTAAAGGCCATTGATTTCTCTTTGCAGGAGAAAGAGATTGTTACGCTGATTGGGCCGAACGGTGCCGGTAAGTCGACCCTTATAAAGGTCATGCTTGGGATCGTCAAACCGAAATCAGGTGAAATCAAAACGGCGCGCAAGCTGAAGTTCTCTTATGTGCCACAAAAATTCAATCCTTCACATAGTTTACCGCTACGTGTCAAAGATCTGCTGGCGCTAGAAAAATGCCCATCAGCTATTAAAGCTGAAATTATCCGTGATACCGGCATTGCCAAGCTGGAAAATTCCAAAGTTCAACAGCTTTCTGGCGGTGAACGTCAACGCGTCCTATTGGCTCGTGCCTTATTACGTCAGCCGGATATTCTGGTACTGGATGAACCGATGCAGGGTCTAGATATTCAGTCTGAGGCTGAACTGTATGAATATGTGCGTAGCCTGCCGGAAAAATATGGCTGTGCCATTTTAATGGTATCACATGACCTGCAATGGGTGATGCAAGGTACGCATCGTGTGGTATGCCTGAATAAACATATCTGCTGTAGCGGCCTGCCAGAAAGCGTACAGCAGCATCCAGAATATCAAGCCATTTTTGGTACCAACCGGGTGTTCTACCAGCATCATCATGACCATTGTGCGCATGGTGATTCAGCCACACCATGCCAGCACGATTCACGCCCCCACATTCACCCCGAGCCGGAAGCTTAAGCCATGATGGATTGGTTATCTCTCCTATTACCTGCATGGATTATGGGAACACTCTTGGTGTTCCTGACCGCACCACTCGGCTGTCTGATGCTATGGCGTCGTATGTCTTTCTTTGCAGATACGATGGCACATGGCACTTTGCTCGGTGTTGCGATTGCTGGTGCACTCAGTTTGCCATTATGGACTGGTGTCACCTTAATCGCCTTACTATTGGTGGCGATTTTATGGGTACTTCATGACCCACGTCTCCCAAATGACGCGTTGTTAGCATTATGTTCAGCAACCCTATTATGTTCTGGCTTATTGTTCATTCAACATTTACCAAGTTTAAGACCAGAACTGCTGAGTTATCTGTTCGGTGATTTGCTGACGATTTCCTGGAATGATTTACCGACTTTTGCTGTGGTGATTATTGTTGCACTGGCTGTGATTTATAAAAGCTGGCAGGCACAGATCCAGATTGCCATTGATCCTGATATGGCGATCAGTGAAGGGGTGAATGCAAAACTGCAACGTCTGATCTTTATGCTGTTATTGGCATTGTTTACTGTATTGGCATTACGTGCGGTCGGTTCACTCTTGATGGGTGCATTGCTGGTGATTCCAGCTTTGACGGCTCGCCTACTGGCAAATTCTCCTCGTCAAATGGTGATCTGGGCTTTTGTGATTGCACAAATTGGTGTGACAGTCGGGCTCTGGTCAAGTGCAGGTCTGAATATGTCAACAGGTCTGACCATTGTGCTGACCATGTCAGTATTTTTTGCTGCTATCTTTATTCTGCAGAAGTTTAAAAAACTGGCTTAAGACATGGCAGGCAAATTTTATCTAATTAGTGCCTGCTTGCTCGGACACAAGGTCCGTTATGATGGCCGCGACTGTCTGGTAAAAGAGTTGGTCGATCATTTGCTACCAGATCAATATGTCACAATTTGCCCTGAAGTCAGTGGTGGTTTGCCTATCCCCCGGCCCTCAGCAGAAATTCAAGGCGGTACAGGATTAGAAGTTCTTAAAAGTTTAGCTCAAGTAACAGATATTCAAGGACAGGATGTATCTACTGCTTTTATACAGGGAGCTTATGCTGCCTTGGAGCTAGCACAGAAATTTCAAGTCACCCATGCTGTCTTAAAAGCCAATAGTCCATCTTGCGGCAGCAAGCTGATTTATGATGGTTCATTTACTGGAAATAAAATTCAGGGTGATGGCGTGACGGCTGCATTATTTAAACAGCATGATATTGAGGTCATGACTGAAGATGAATTTTTACAGATGATTCTTTAAGAGATCGTTAAATTCCCTCTCCTTTAAGAAGAGGTTTCCCTACTGATGCACCAAACTCAATAAAAACGCAGCTCCAGCGAACAAGCTGGCAAAAGTTCGATTCATGACTTTCTGCTGTTTTGGCGATTTTAGAAGACTCAGAACCTTGGCAGCCAAGCCGGTATAACCTGCCATCACAATCAGATCAATCGTTACCATAGTCGCGGCCATAATCATATATTGAATCCATTGCGGTTTAGATAAATCCAGAAATTGCGGTAATACTGCCAGCAAAAATACAATTGCCTTGGGATTACTCATATTGACCAGAAAACCGTGGATGACGAGTTTTCCAGCTGATTTTCGTGCGAGTTCATGTTTAATTTCAATCGACTGCGCTGGTGCTTTCCACTGCAATAAGGCCAGATACAATAAATAGGCAACTCCAAACCATTTCACAGCAAGAAATGCCCAAGGTGTAGTCGCGAACAATACCCCTGCCCCGGCAGCCACAATGGCAATTTGAACCAATAGGGCGAGTTGCAGGCCGAGCGCATTCCAGTATCCATGTCGAAAGCCATAATTCAGTCCGCTCGACATCGAAGCAATAGCACCCGCACCTGGGGAAATACTGATCACCCAACAAGCTAACATATAAGCAAACCAGACTTGATAGGACATGGAGATTTAACTCATTCAAATTCAGGATCTAATTATA
>NZ_DJBE01000039.1:0-90953 GCF_002429925.1 Acinetobacter sp. UBA5984 | reverse complement strand
TCACCGCCGATGGATGTGCATTCTACAGCATTTCAGATGCCTTGCAACACCTTTTTTAAATAAATCTTACCGCATGTCTAATTTTTAGCCTTTTATGAAGTTTTTATTCATTTATTATACAATTTTGCTTAAATTACGCCTATTCCTAGTAATACAGTTTATCATTCCGGGTTAAACAACGCCACTATACTCAGAACAAGGCTTTGGGGTTTCCTTATGCATCGCTCTATTTATTTATCTTTATGCTTATTTTCTTTGGCCTCTAGCCCATTAATTTTTGCTGAAGACACTACTCAGGCTGAACAGACTGAAATAGAAACTGAATCTACTACTACTGATACGGTTCCACTCAGAGAAAAAATATCTTCCAAGGTGAGTCACCTGCAAACCCAGCTAAAAGTCGATGCTAGTGCTGCACAGGCTGAAGAAGTTAAAGATCCTTTTCAGGGCTGGAATAGAAAGGTGTATCAATTTAATGATGCAATCGATCAGGCAGTCGTTCGCCCCATTGCGGTTCAGTATCAGGAAAAGGTTCCTCAAGATGTTCGTGGCAGCTACACCCAGTTCCGTAGCAATTTGGGTGAACCATGGAATGCGGTAAACCAGTTGATTCAGGGCCGTCCTGCTCGTGCGGCAAAATCTTTGGGCCGTTTTACCATTAATACCTTAACTACTTTAGGTCTGGCAGATCCTGCCCGTCGTCTGGGATTGGATCATGAAGATGAAAAGTTCGGGATCACACTAGGTTATTATGGTGTACCTTCTGGCCCTTATGTGATGTTACCGTTCCTGGGCCCAAGTTCTGTGCGTGATACTTTCGGTATGGCAGTCGATAGCCAGACCCGTCCACAGAAATATATTCTTGAAGATGATGAAGGCTTGTATTGGGGTGATCAATTCTGGCGTGCAATTGATAATCGTGCAGAATTACTTGATATTGAAGGTGTGTTAACAGGTGATCGTTATGCACAAATTCGCGATATTTATTTGCAGCGCACCAATTATATGATCGCCCAGAAAAAAGGTCTGGAACAGGAATCTTTATTCCTTGAAGATGACTTCGATGATGAAAATCTTGAAGATGAATCTTTCGATGAAAATGAGACTGAATCTTCTAGTGATGACCTTTGAAACCTAAGCTCAATGATGATTTGCTAGCGGAAACTGTTCGCTAGCAATCATTTGCTTGTTATAGTACATCTTATAACTCATTCCAGGATCGAACTACCTGTCTATGTATTTCATTCAACCTACCCGTGATATTCCTTATTTAGATCAAGTACTTGAGAAGCTTCCGCACGTTCAAGTAATCAAGCTGGAAGATCACGACTTGTACGATGCAACGATTATTGCTATTGCAGATGTACATGATTATCTGAAATATAAGTGGAACCTTCCGACTGTAGTATTAGCGCTAGAAAATGAAGGAACAGCCTTGGCACAAGCTTGGGAACAAGGTGCTTTGGCAGGCTGGATCTGGAATAAACTGCCTGAACAACCCGATATCGCATTACAAAAAATTGATGCGCAATATAAGCGTAATCAGGATAGTCGTGATCTTCCTTCTGCGGCAGAGCTACAAAAACGTTTGCTGCCGAATGAAATTGAATTAACCAATTATGCAGTTGAAACCTATTTTCAGCCTTCTGCCTATCTATCTGGCGATTGGTACGATTACTGGAAAATCAGCGATAAAGAAATCATTTTTTATCTTGCGGATGTTTCTGGTCATGGCGTTACCAGCAGTTTATTAACGTCCTGGATGGCGGCTTTTCATGGTCGCTCCAAAACGCCTCGTGAGCTAATCAAGAAACTAAACGGGATGCTGGTTCAGGAAAATATCGAAAAGCATATCACCATGATTGCCGGAATCCTGAACCTGGAAACCCATGTCTTGAAATGGTCCAGTGCTGGTCACTACCCTCCTCCGATTATCTTTGAACCGAATCAGGAACCAAAAATCCTGTCATCCAGCAGCTTCCCTCTTGGCCTCACTGAAGACCTTGAGGTAGACGAAAATGAGTATATCTTCAGCCGCAATGCACGTTTCATTATCTGTTCAGATGGGGCATTGGAGCCGTTTAGCGGCGGTCTGAATGAACAATTTTCCCAATTATTGCATCACTTACAAAACGAATCCTTCGAAGCACCCGAACATGTTGCCGACGATATTGCCATTCTCAGCTTTATAAGAGTGAAATAGCAGTATAATCACAAGCTTTATAAGCACTTAATTTGATTGCGACTTTCAGCTACTTGAGTATCTATAGACCCTATGGGATAATTTAATATCCTTCTCTGCAAATGGCATTTATATGTCAACAGGTCATGTTGAATATGCAAGCTTGAATGGAACGCATATTTTTAAGCTTATCGGCGAAGTGCGGGCCCAATCTTGTATTAGTCTAGACAAATTACTGAACAAACTTGAGCAGCAGGACAACGTTGTTGGCGCAATTGTTGATCTGACTGAAACCAGCTTTATTGACAGCACTGTACTGGGTGTCCTAGCAAAATTAGGACTTAAACTTAAGCAGCTCCATAAGATCCAGGCGGTGATGTTGTCGACTAACTCTGATATCACTACTCTGGCCAACAGTATGGGCTTGGGGCAGGTCTTTGTCATTTTGGATTACTGCGGTGATTCAAATGTATGTACGCGTAAACTGATGGAAGAACATGTGACGCATCAAGCGATGCTGAAAACTGTTCTGGATGCACACAAGACTTTAATGCGGTTAAATCAGAGCAACCAGAATATGTTTGAGCCCTTGGTCAAACAGTTGCAAAAAGAACAAGATAATCTAGATCAAGTTTCTGAACAAAAGGTATAAACACACAATAAGGAATCCCTATGACTTTACTTTCTGTTGCACAAATGAATTCCCAGAATGAAATTGAGCAAAATTTCATGACTATCGAATCATTAATTCAACAAAGTAAAGCAAAAGGCGCTGAACTTATTGTCTTTCCTGAAAATTTCGTCTGTTTTGCTGCTGGTAAACAGCGCGAAACCGCTGCTCAGTTCGAGAGCATTCAACAACGTCTGGAACAGCTGGCTCATCAATATCAGATCTGGATTATCGCGGGGACATTACCATGTCCTTATCGTCCTGATGGTTCGATTATTGAAGATGGCCGGGTTAGAACCGTAAGTCTATGTATTAGTCCAGAAAAAACTGAAGCCCGCTATGACAAGATTCATCTCTTTGATGTACAGGTCGGTGATGCCGTTGGTGGCTATCAGGAATCCCAATTTTTTGAACCAGGTACCGATATTGTTGTTGCGAAAACGCCTTTTTGCAATATCGGTATGATGGTCTGCTATGACCTGCGTTTCCCTGAACTCGCGCTTCATTTACGTGGCCAAGGCGCGAATATTTTAACTGCGCCATCTGCCTTTACTTACACCACTGGCCAAATGCACTGGCAATTATTATTGCAAGCACGTGCTATGGATACTCAATGCACAGTTCTCGGTGCTGCTCAACAGGGTTGGCATGGTGAAAAACGTCAAACTTGGGGACATGCCGCTGCCACAAACAGCCGTGGTCAACTTCTCGATATGGTGCATGCGGAAGGCGCACAGATTATTACGGTTGATTTTGATTTGACTGAGCAGGCCAAAGTGCGTGAGTCTATGCCACTCATGCAGCATCACAAGCTATTACAATTTTCTTAAGTCATACTTTCTACTGCATTCTCATTTACTTGCATAAATTAACAAAATCCCTGCTTATTCTTCCCTAGAAATTATGGAGCATAGAAGTTCCATAAAAGAACAAGCAGGAAATACTCTCATGTCATTAGAAAAAGCAGTATATACCGCACGTGCCAAAGCTACAGGCGGCCGAGATGGCCGTGCAACCTCTGACGATCAGATTCTGGATGTGAAACTGGCAGTGCCTAAGGAAATGGGTGGCCCAGGTGGCGGGACCAATCCTGAACAATTGTTCGCTGCAGGTTATTCAGCCTGTTTTTTAGGTGCCATGAAGTTTGTTGCCAACCGGGATAAAATCAATATTAGCAAAGATGCCTATATTGAAGGTGAAGTTGGCATTGGTCCGATTCCTACCGGTTTTGGTATTGAAGTGACTTTAAATGTTCATTTAGAAGGCATGAAACAGGAAGAAGCTCAAAAGCTGGTCGATGCCGCACACATCGTTTGTCCTTATTCAAATGCAACCCGTAACAATATTGATGTTACTTTGAATGTCATCACCTAAGTCTAAATAAATATTTGACTCTCTATCCTGAAAAATCAGAAGTCATTTCAGGATAGAGCTGATCATTCTTATAAAATTTTGATCAAAATTGCTTTATGCTATTTAATAGAAAAATGATCATTTGAGATATTTATTTAAGAAAACAGTGCCTTCCTATCCCATCGAATAAAAATTTACTCTGCCGCCTCATTGGTTACACGCAGAACTTCTTCAATCGTGGTTTTACCAGCCAGCACTTTACGTAAACCATCATCGCGAATTGAACCTGATTGCTGACGTGCATAGGTTTCCAGCTCATATTCAGCCGCATTGCCATGAATCAGACGGCGCATATGTTCATCAACCGGTACAATTTCATAAATGGCAGTACGTCCACTAAAGCCGGTATTCCCACAGCGTTCACAACCGTGCGGTTGAGGTAATCTTAAATCCTGTGGATGCTCAATATGTTCAAACAGATTTTTCTCAAATGCATCTGCATCCTTCCAGGTCGCACAATGTGGACATAAGGTACGCACCAGACGCTGAGCAACTACGCCAATTAAAGAGCTGGATAGTAAGAATGGCTCAATTCCCATATCTTTTAAACGCGTCACTGCACCAATCGCAGTATTGGTATGTAGTGTTGATAATACCAGGTGACCAGTCAATGATGCCTGAACTGCAATTTCTGCAGTTTCCAGATCACGGATTTCCCCCACCATCACCACATCTGGATCCTGACGTAACATGGCTTTTAAGGCACGGGCAAAGGTCATATCGACTTTGGTATTTACCTGAGTCTGACCAATCCCTTCTAACTGATATTCCACTGGATCTTCAGCTGTCAGAATATTTTTGGAACCATCATTTAGATCAGAGAGTGCTGCATATAAGGTGGTGGTCTTACCCGAACCGGTAGGTCCAGTCACCAGAATAATACCATGAGGACGATGCACCAGGGTCTTGAGTCGATCATAATCGTTATTCATCAAGCCCAGATGAGTCATATTCAGACGGCCAGCCTGCTTATCCAGCAAACGCATCACCACCCGCTCACCATAAGAAGATGGCAAGGTCGAAACACGAACATCGACTTCGCGACCTGCCAGACGCAAGGAAATACGGCCATCCTGAGGAATCCGTTTTTCCGCAATATCCAGCTTGGCCATGACCTTGATCCGTGATATCAGTAATGGTGCCAGCTCACGACGCGGCTGCACAATTTCACGTAGTTGCCCATCGACACGCAAGCGTACAGAAAGTCGTTTTTCGAAGGATTCCACATGAATATCTGAGGCGCCAACACGGATTGCTTCAGACAACAAGGCATTGATCAGACGGACAATAGGCGCATCATCCTCCTGATCCATCAGATCTTCGGCTTCAGGGACCGAATCAGCAAGGCTTAATAAATCCGGGTGATCTTCCAGACCAGCCGCGACCTGCTGTGACTCACCACTATCGCCGGCAAAACTGGAACTGAGTAACTGATTGAATTCTTGTTCTGTACAATGTTGATACTGAGCCGGATGACCCAGCAAACGGCGTGCTTCCTGTAATGCAAGCATAGATGTATTGTCACGACGGACAATAAAAGCCTGATCTCCCTCATAACGCAATAGCACACCATGACGTTTCGCAAAGCTATACGGGATTTGTAATTGTTTCAGTACTTGCATCGCAGATTATAATAATGATGAAAAAATTTAAATTGAGTGTACTCTAAGCATATGACAGCGTGAAGTATGTTTTCAAAGATTTAGCAAGAAAGGATGCCAACATTGCCGCAAGATCAAGAGGAATTAAACCTGCAGTCTCCCAGAATTCAATGGTGGGGAGAACAAAGTTTTGAAATTAACGAGTCCAAGGCTTGGCAATTTGGCTCTCTGCTGTTTCGTTTGACCCGAGGTTTGCAGGAATGGCGACTGGAATATTATCGTCCGACGGTGCAGTACGATTATGAACAGCAATGGCATCAGATTAATGATCCACTGTTTGCATTTCCGAAACCGGTGAAAATTGAACGCTATATGTTCAAATCTACCCAAAGCAAGTTACAGCTTATGCCGCGTCTGGCGAATCGCTCCGTAGTAATTAAACCGGTTGATCCGATTTATATTCCGGCTGGACAACGTGGAACCCTCTATATCAGCACCCCGCTATGGATTGCCGGTTTTGTCGAAGGTCAACGTGAACCGATTTTTGATCTTCCAGTGATTTTACCGAAAGACACCTGGTTTGGACCCAATCATCGTTCCGGTGAAATTTGCTATGCTACCGCAGTTGACGGAAGAACCGAGCTCCAACAATTACGTCCTCGTGCATTCCGTGCTGTGACCCCGATTGAGTTTCATAATACCAGTCAGCAGCAACTGCGTTTCGATCGGATGAATGTTCCAGTACCTGCATTGCCTCTCTTTTATAGTGCCAGCACTGAACGTCTGTGGACCTCGCAGATTAAGGTTTTGCATGAAGGTCTGGATCGCCCACCTCGGATCCGGGTGGAAAACCGTACCCCGCCCAATGCGGGTGAAGTAGATTATTTACACCCACCGCGTGATCCAGCGGGAAATTTATTTAATATGTTTGATTCATTTTTCTAAGAGCGTGTGATGCCAAATTCGAATATTCCAACCGAAGTCACCAACAGTCTCAAGGGAGTATTTACCAATATTAATACGGATCGCCTGACTGAAATTGTCGTCGCGGTTGTGCTGTGTTTTATTGGTTTCCTGATCGCACGTTTTTTCTCGAATGCTTTTATCCGTACTATCGGTATACGCTTTAATGCGCATCAGCAAATGGTCTGGCGCCGCGGGATTTTCTACTTTATTTTCCTGTTGTTTGTGATGGCGAGTTTGAAGGAAGCCGGCTTTAAGCTCAGTGTTTTCCTCGGTGCAGCGGGTATTTTAACTGTGGCTTTGGGTTTCGCTTCTCAAACCTCTGCATCCAACCTGATCAGCGGTATCTTCCTGATTGGTGAAGGATCTTTTGAGGTCGGTGATACCATTCAGATTACACTGATTCGTGGACATACCGTTGAAGGTGAAGTGATTTCGATTGATTTGCTCTCGGTTAAACTGCTTACCCAAGATAATATCTATATACGTTTGCCGAACGAACAACTGATTCGGGCTCCGGTACACAACCTGTCCAAGTTTCCAATCCGGCGTATTCCGATTACCTTGGCTATTAATTTCCATGAAGACATCATCAAGGTGCGTGAAGTACTGCTTGATGTTGCCAATAAATATCCGCTGGTTCTGGCCGATCCAAAGCCTGCAGTCACAGTCACCGCCTTCCGTGAATCTTCGATTGAACTTTTGTTTGCGATTTGGTGTCAGCAGGAAAATTATCTGAAAGTCCGTGATGAAATGCAGGAACGGATTCGAAATGGCTTTCTCGATAACCAGATTGAAATTCCGGTACCGAAAATGGGCTTTGTTGATCATCCACTGGCTCGCCCACTGGAAAATGAAGACGTTGATCAATATGCCAATGAGAAGGAGCTGAAGAGAGAGCCGGATTTAAAATAACTTTTTCTAAATCCCTCCTCACCTCCCTTTACTAAGGGAGGAACTGTCATAAAAAGCCTGTCTTTCTTTTACATATCGCTTAAAGCTGTGCTTTAAGCTCGTTCAGGGTTTGGGGAGATTAAATTAACGTTCAAATCGAGTAATTTAGATTCAAACCCTTTTCTCCCCATCCGGCATTGGTGCTATATACGCAATCAGTAGCATGACCCCACCGGCCAGCAAGAATGAAATCACACGTGTCAGTGTACCGGTATGAGACAGGTCGAATAACACCAGCTTCAAGCTGACGATCACCAGAATACTGCCTCCTAAAATCCACATTGGTTTAAGCCTTTTTAGCGTAGCCGTCCACATGGTTGCCCAAGCCAACAATACCCAAAGAATCGTCAAGCTTAGCTGCACCGTAGCATTGCTCCATAATTCCAGACTATTAAATGGTATTTGCAGATAGATATGTAGGGCCCGTAATACAATATAGCTCGACAGCCATAACAGGCTTAGCACCATCAGTACCGACCTCATACCGCGATCGTGTCCTGCCCGAATCTGCTGCAACAGCATCCATAGGAAACTGGCAAGCATGGCCAGACTGATCAGATCAAATGGATTGAATAGAGGCAGCCAGTAATATTGGAAAGCTTGCTGGTTAAACAGCTGTGAGCATATTAACCAAGCTCCCATTAATACCAAGCAGTTTTTACTTTGCCAGAGTAAACGCCACTCTGAATTTTCTTTTTGTCGGTAACACCAGAACCAGAATACCAGAGGCAGAATTACCATACTGAGATAAGGCATGCTCGGTATTAGGCATAAACTGGCTAAAGCCAGGCTGGCAAAAACACCAAAGCTCATCCACTCTTTGGATAAATCAATCCCTTTCACCGGTCTTAACCATAAAGCAGCCAGCAATAATGATGAAAGTGCAAAGATTCCACGCTCCAAAGCACTTGGCCAGACCAGAATCCCATTTTCGCTATGATCAATAGCCAGCAAAATCGCAATGATCACCAATGGCGTAAGACTGCTCCATTTTGGCAATAACCAGCACCATTCCTGATGCTTGCGTTGTATGATTTCACTTAGAACCGTATAACCCAGTGCAAGACTGAATAAACTATAAATATAAGCCTGTTCATGAGCAAACTCATCTTCAAGCAAGGCAAACAACATCAGGGTCGAAGCAAAACTGAGAATGCTCAGAAAACTGATACTTAAACTATTCAGCTGCTGGCGATATTTGGCTTTAAGCTGACTCAGGAAGACGACGGTGACATAACAGAAGCTGAGAATCCAGAAAATTTCCCGCGGTGTGGAATTAAGCTCAATCAGATAGTAAACACTACTGAAGCCTGCCATGATCAGCAGTCCCATACTCAGATAATGCGCAACCCGAATATTCTTTTCCAATGCCCAGAGATAAATCAGTACGCCTTCAACTGCCCAACCGACTACGCTCCACTGCTCTGTCAATAAAATGGGGGGAACCAAAGCCAGAAAGATCAGCATCAGGCTGAGATAACTTTGGGAAATGACCTGAACACTTTCTCTACGACGCACTAAAGTCCAACAGATTGCAAATATCCCGGTAAATAACAGACTAAGCCCGGCTTGCCAAAGCTTCTGATCAGGCTCATTGAAATGAATGAGATACAGGAAAAGATAGGCGGTAATCGGTGCAGCGAAAATTAGGGCAAGATCCAGAACCGGTTTTAAACGAAAACGGGAAAGATCCTGCCGGGCCAGTAACTGGCTAAAGCGAAAGCCCAGCCAGATGAATACCGCACTATGAGCCAGAATCAGAGTCGTCATCGTATAACGTTCGTATGTATGACCATGAATCAGGCTATACATTCCACCTACTATGACTGTGACCAGAAAAGCAATCTGGTTCAGGATTTTCCAGGGCCGCAAACTGCTAAGTAACAGCACGCCGATATTAATCAGCAAATAATAACTGATGAACTCAACCGCAGAAGCATCCCGGGTCGGCAAGGTAAACGGCGCCAGATAGGCAATGAATAAGGCCATGACTGCCAGCTCAATACTTTCCTGTTTCAAGCTTAAGTACAGCGCAATTGCCAAAATGACCAAGAACACCAGAGCTGCCAGTGGCAACGTGGCAATCACCAGATTGTAATAGGCAAAGAACAAGGTCAGAAATAGTGCCCCTAATCCCAAACCTTCCAGTGCCAGACCGAAACTTCGATTTTTAGTGATCAGAGCAAAACCCAATCCGGTCACAACAACAGCAGATAAAGCGACCAGTCCTAATTTCACCACCAAGCTCAGTTGCCAGTGCTCTGTCGCAAAACGGAGTAATAAAATAATCCCAATGACCAGAATCGCGATCGCAGCTTTGAGAACTGGATTTCCGCGAAAAATCCACTGTTGGATCTGACCCAGCAATTGTGGTGGATCTGGACTAGCTTGAGCAGCAATAGGTAAAGGAATATCTGGTTGAGTGATTTCTGGATGTGTCTGATCTGCTGATCGGTAACGAGATTGCAACTGGATAATATTACGTTCCAAACGTTGTAGCCAGCGTAATAGAAAGAAAATCCAGGCGGTAATACCAATGCCCATGAGCCAGTTAAGCTCAGTCACGCCTCCGACAATGGCGATAATAGAAGAAATATATAGCGGTATTTTAGAATTGGCTGACATAATCACCTGCGTCGGTGCTGCCAGATCCCGCATGGGCGCTTCAATGGCACTGATATATTGCATCACGCTGATCAGGAAACCCAGACCAGTGAGATAAGTCACGATCTGCAATTCCAGATACCATGCACTTATTCCCACAATTACCAGACTAATCAGCCAGATCATACGCAATTCATTTTGCCCTGCCGTCATTCTTCTCGTTCTCGTTCCTTAACCATGTCATCATACAACAGCTTGTACTGCTTATTTCATCTTCACCCGATATTCGCTAAGCTGTAGAAACCGACTTGCCCCTGCGAGTGCAGTAAAAATCACGTACAATAAAACTGTTTTTTGAATAAGGAATTGATTACATGCCACCATTTGTCTTGGTCGATGGCTCTTACTTTTTATTTCGTGCCTTTCATGCACTACCACCATTAACCACGTCAACCGGTCTGCACACCAATGCAATTCGTGGTGCGATTTCTGCTATTCAAAAACTGATGCGCCGTACCCAGCCAACCCATATGGCGGTGATTTTCGACACGCCTGAACCGACTTTCCGTCACGAGCTATCACCTATTTATAAAGGTGACCGTCCGAGCATGCCGGAAGAACTGTCACAGCAAATTCCATACTTACATGCCTTGATTCGCGCATTAGGCATTCCCCTGCATATGCTGCCAGGTGCGGAAGCCGATGACATTATTGGTACACTGGCTAAACGTGCTGAAGCTTTAGGTCATCAGGTGCTGATTTCAACTGGTGATAAAGACATGGCACAGCTGGTAACTGATAAAGTGACTCTGGAAGACAGTTTCAAAGAAAAACCAATGGATGTTGATGGGGTTTTTGAAAAGTTTGGCGTATGGCCAAACCAGATCATTGACTATCTGACCCTGATGGGCGATGCCTCAGATGGTATTATGGGTGTGCCTGGAATTGGGGCAAAAACTGCAGCCAAATTACTCAATGAATATGGCTCGATTGGTGGCATTCTGGAAAATGTCGACAAGATCAAAGGTAAAGTGGGTCAGAATATTAAAGACAATACCGATGGCATTGCATTGGATCATCAATTGGCCAGCATCATTTGCGATCTGGATTTAAGCTTCACTTATGATGACCTGAAACTTCAGGACCCAAATGTAGAAGCTTTACGTAATCTTTATACTGAACTGGAATTCCGTAACCAGCTGCAATCACTGGACCATCCGAATAATCCAAACAATCGTAACTATAAACAGGCTACCCAATCGATTACTGCTAAAGCAGCACCTGAACCTCAGGAAGCCGATGAGCAGCAAGCGACACTGAGCAGTGATAACGATCAGCTTGGAGAAGCGACATATCATACTGTATTAACTCAGGAAGATTGGGACAAGCTGTTTGAACGTTTAAATACTGAAAAACGCTTTGCTTTTGATACTGAAACCACCAGCCTGGATTATCGTATTGCACAGATTGTCGGTTTTTCGGTGGCTTTTGATGCAGAGGATGCCTATTACGTACCNNATGAAGCCATTCAGAAAATTGGCCACCACCTGAAATATGATGCGCATGTTCTGGAAAATCACGACATTCATCTGGCGGGCTGGTATTTTGATACCATGCTGGCTTCTTATGTGCTCAACTCGGTTGCCACCCGTCATGGCATGGATGATGTGGCTCGTCTGTACTTAAGCCACTTAACCACGACCTATGAACAGGTGGCAGGTAAAGGCGCCAAACAAAAAACTTTCAATAAAATCGAGATCGAAGCCGCAGCACACTACTCCGCAGAAGATGCACATGTGACCTATCGTTTGTTTGAAGTACTGAGCAAAAAGCTTCAAACTTATCCTGAGCTGGTCAATATTCTACACAATATTGAAATGCCTGTAGCGCGTGTGCTGACCAGCATGGAAGAAAATGGTATCCGACTGGATCTGGCTTTCTTGGATCAACTCGGTTGTGAATTTGCTCAAACCATGCAGAATCTAGAAAATCAGATCACGGAAATAGCTGGTGAAGCGTTTAATGTCAGCTCTCCGAAACAGGTCGGTGAAGTTCTGTTTGATAAACTAGGCCTAAAAGGTGGCAAAAAGACCTCTACCGGTCAGTACAGCACCAGTGAAAGTGTGCTGGAAAAACTGGAACACCCGATTGCTGAACTGATTCTGGAATATCGGGGTCTGTCCAAACTGAAAAGCACCTATACCGATGGTCTATGCAAGCAGGCCAATAATGAGACCCATCGTGTGCATACCAGTTATCATCAGGCACTGACTGCAACCGGCCGTTTATCATCAACCGATCCAAACCTGCAGAATATTCCCATTCGTGCCGAAATCGGTCGTCAGATTCGTAAGGCCTTTATTGCGCCTGAAGGCCGTGTCTTACTCGCAGCCGATTATTCACAGATTGAATTGCGTCTGATGGCACATTTATCTCAGGATGATGCACTAGTAGATGCCTTTAACCATGGACAGGACGTGCACCGCCGTACCGCAGCTGAAGTTCTCGGTATCCCGCTTGAAGAAGTGACCAATGATCAGCGTCGTCAGGCTAAAGCCGTGAACTTCGGTCTACTCTATGGCATGTCTGAATTTGGCCTGACCCGTCAGTTAGGTTTTACTCGTCAGGAATCCCAGGAATATATCAAACAGTATTTCCGCCGCTATCCGGGAATTTATGAATATATGCAGCGTACCCGTCAGGTTGCATTGGAACAAGGCTTTGTCGAAACCATTCTGGGTCGCCGTTTGTATACGCCAGATATCGATACGCGTAACATGATGGTCCGCAAAGCCGCTGAACGTGCTGCGATTAATGCACCATTACAAGGTTCGGCTGCAGACATCATTAAAATGGCGATGATTGAGGTTGATAAAATGCTACCTAAAGATCAGGCCAAAATGCTGCTACAAGTCCACGATGAATTAGTATTTGAAGTCGATGAAGCAATTGCAGATGAACTGGCACCTCAACTGGCTGAAGTGATGCAATCCGTGATTGAAATCTCTGTGCCTTTGGTCGTGGAAGTTGGTAAAGGCATGAACTGGGATGAAGCGCATTAATACTAAAGCCCCTTCCTCCTTTTAGGAGGAAGGTTGGGATGGAGGTTATTTGAATTTATAGACCTTACCCTAACCCTTTCCTACAAGGAGAGGGAATTTTCTTGAAATAAAAAAGGACGCTTAGGCGTCCTTTTTCTTTGGGATCTGATTAAAGACCGGTTAGCAATACAATTGCCACCTGATTCATGATCATTTCAATTACGATCAATGCCAAAATTGCCAGAATTGGAGACAGGTCGATCATCCCCATATTCGGCATGATACGGCGGAACGGTGCCAATAATGGTTCTGCAAGTTCCTGAACCACTTCAATATAAGGTGAACGGGATTGGGTAAACATCACCACCCAGCTCAAAATAATCGTTGCAAAAATCAGGTAACGACAGAAGCGGATCAAATCCTGCATCATGGTGACGAAGGTTAGAATAAGCAAATGGATTGGACCATTTGGCATTCCCCCGGACAAATACATGATGCCAAAAATTTTCAGCAAATACAGCACGACTAAAAGTGCCAGTGCAGCAGTATTCACCCGGCCTTTACCTGCGGTTGGGAAAATACGCCCGAACACATCTACAATTTTAGTCGCTTTGACAGTAGATAGAACGACAGGATTATAAGGACTCACCGCGGCCAATTGCATTAAAAAGCGGAAGAATACGAGCAAAATCGCGACGTTAATGATAATGCCAAAAATTAGCGCAGAATTTGCACCCATACTTGAACGTTCCTAAAAATTAAACTGAAGATTATTTGCTATTGTCACTGAGCTCTTGGGCCAGTTCCTGACTACGTTTTTGCGCAGCAGCAAGCGCTGCCTGAATATTCTGAGAAATTTGCGCGCGATCAAATACTTCCAATGCCGCTTGAGTTGTACCATTCGGAGATGTGACATTCTTACGCAGCTCTGCTGGTGTATTAGAACTGGTGATCGCCATTTGCGCTGCCCCCAAAGCAGTTTGCAACGTCAATGCAGTAGCTACTTTTTCATCCAGACCTAAATTCTTGCCTGCACGAATCATGCTTTCCATCATATAGAAGAAGTAAGCAGGCCCTGAACCAGACACAGCAGTTACGGCATCAATCTGAGCTTCTGAGTTTACCCAAATTGTCAGGCCGGTAGAAGCCAAAATCTGACTCGCCAGCTCACGGTCATCACTACCAACTTCTGCATTGGCAAATAAACCATGTGCACCAGTCTGTACCAATGCGGGTGTATTTGGCATCACACGGACAATACGGTCAGTACCCAATAGCACAGATAGTGTTGCAATCTCGGCACCCGCAACAATTGAAATCACCAGCTTACCAGCAAGTAAACCTTGAAGTGGTTTTAACACACCAGCTAAAACCTGTGGTTTGACTGCAAACAGGACGATATCCGCATCTTTAATAGCAGCAATATTATCATCAGTGACATTGACTTCTTTTTCTGCAAGAAGTGAGCGTACTTTCTCAACCGGATCAGAAACTGTAATACGCGTTGCTGGCAACCCCTGCGAAATTAGCCCGCCAATCAAGGCTTGTGCCATATTACCGCCACCAATAAAACTAATATTACAATTTAAAGCTGCACTCATGTTTAATGCTCGTCGTTGAATTCTAAAGTTGAAGAAACCGAAATGGGTAGCCACCCCCCTGCCTCACAATATGCAGATTGAGCTAACCAAAATCCTTTAGGTGTAAACACGCCTAGCATAACATTATCTGTGCTTAATATTTGAATAGTATGCCGAGTCCAGGGAAATATTTGCGCTTCCTGAATGGCTTTTTTGAGCGGCCAGTGCCCCATCCGGCCATAGAGATGAATTTTTTCACCCCCCTTCCGTTGACGTAAATACAAGGGTTGTCCTAATAAAGTGGGAGACAATCCTATCTCAGCCCTTTGAATCCCGAATTGACCAGAAGGAAGATGAACCTGATTTTTATTCTGTAAAATGATCTGCTGTTCAGCTACGTTTAGCTGTTGATCAGCCAGATAAACTTCAGCTTTTAGGCGATGTAACTGCTGCTGATAACGCACGTAATAATAGCCCGACCAATGCAGCGCTGCCTGAGCATCCTGTTTCGCTTCGATTACTTCGGTCTGTACACGCTCAACCATGTCCAGAGAAGGACGATATTGTCCTTCGCCTTTCATCCAGACCGAGATTAACTGGCGCTGCCGTGCTTTGGATAAACTTGAGAATGAAGGTATATCGAGGATTTCGGCATTGCCACAGCGTTTCAGATCCTGCTCCAATACTTCTTGCAGAATGTTTTGCGCATCTTGCATCAGTTCACTGGTACGTGCCAAGGCGGACTGCATTTTCGGATAGCGATGACTTAAGACTGGCCATAGCACCTGACGTGCCCAAGCACGGTCATAATGGGTATTCTGATTGGTCGGATCTTCAATATTCTGGATGTTTAAATCTGCTGCCCATTGGCAAATCTGCTCACGGGAAATATCCAGCAGTGGCCGCCAAATGGTTAAATCGTGGCGTATATCGATCGCTTTCATGGCGGCCAGACCATCAATCCCTGCACCAGAAAGTAAGCGCAACATTAAAGTTTCTGCCTGATCCTGCTGATGATGAGCCAAGACTAGAACTTCATTGGGCTGAAGATGTTGTAAATAAGCTTGGTAACGCGATTGGCGAGCCTGAGATTCCAGATTGCCACTGGCAACATGGACCGGCTGAATGATGCAGGGAATATTTAGTTGCTGACACTGTTGCTGGACAAAAGTGCCCCATTCCCCGCTGATACTTTGCAATTGATGATCAACATAGATCGCACGGATTTTTCCCGGGCACAAAAAAAACATCAGATGCAGCAACAGCATGGAATCCACGCCGCCACTACATCCGATTAGAAATTTTGTCTCTGCAGGAAAGCCCTGCAGTTGCTTTAAGATGCCAGACCTAAATTGTCGCTGCCAAACTTCATTAAACGTTGGTAACGTGCTTCGCATCGTGCTTGTGGTTCCATTGCTTGCAGTTCATTTAAAGCTTCTTTCAGGACTGCTTTCAGTTGGTACATGACTTCATCCGGATCCAGATGTGCACCTTCACCTTCATCAACTACGTATTCAACAATGCCCATCTTCTGCAATTTTTCAGCAGTTAATGCCAAAGCTTCACTGGCTTGTTCCGCTTTTTCTGCAGTTTTCCACAGAATAGACGCACAACCTTCCGGTGAAATCACTGAATAAATACTGTGAGACAGCATCACTACACGATCTGCCACGCCAATCCCGAGTGCACCGCCTGAACCACCTTCACCCAGAACAGTGGCAATTACAGGTACTTTCAGATTAGAAAGTTGTGCCAAACTCGATGCAATCGCTTCAGCCTGACCACGCTCTTCCGCACCCACACCCGGGTATGCACCCATGGTATCAATAAAGGTGAAGACTGGCAGATTAAAACGTTCCGCCATATCGAGCAGACGCTGAGCTTTACGGTAACCTTCCGGGTTACTCATTCCAAAATTATGCTGTAATTTTTCACGGGTACTACGACCACGGTGCTGACCCACGATCATCACTGGTTGTCCATCGAAACGTGCCAGACCACCGATCATTGCGCCATCATCACCATAGAGACGGTCGCCATGCAAAGCATCAAATTCAGTGAATATTTCACCTACGTAGTCCAGAAATTGTGGACGTTCCGGATGACGAGCAATCTGTACTGTCGTCCATGCTTTTGATGGGGTAGCTTTATTTTTCATAGGTCAACCGTTTTCATCCCTATAAAGGTATTAATTAACAAATTGTTCAGATTGAACCGAGAGCTCGATCTCCCAATTTTTAAACTGCACCTGTTCATCATGCAGTTCAGCAATCAATAATGGCCATTGTTTGGCATCACCAGAAATGCTGAGCTGCCATTGTTGCGCATTCTTGACCTTAAGTTCAATGGCAGGAAGCATCTCATCACTACGACTGTGATTGACCAAAACCGCCAGACGCAACAGCAAACACAGCTGTAAAAGTTTAGTTCCACCGACTTTCATCACATCATGCTTGGCATCAGCGCGCAATTTACGGCGATGATGTGCGACCAAATGTGACAAATAATTCTGATCTACCTGCGAAAAACCGGCAATGTCAGAATGTTGCAACAAATAGGCACCGTGGCGGTGATAACCACTATGACTGATCGCTAAACCAATTTCGTGCAAATAAGCTGCACGACGAAGTAAATCACTGTCCTCGCTATATAGGCCAAGATCACCTGCTACATCATCAAACAGTTTTTGTGCAGTCTGCACTACACGTTCGGCCTGCTTGGCATCGGCATTATAACGACCAATCAAGGCATGGACTGAACGATCACGTATATCTTCATGCTTGAAACGACCCAAGAGGTCATACATCACACCTTCACGTAATGCTCCATCTGAATAGACCAGATGTGGAATATTCAGTACATCAAATACCGCATATAAAATGGCAATTCCTGCAGGCAAGACTGCACGGCGGTCATCTTTCAGACCTTCAAATTCCATGTCCGAAACATGCTTATATTTGAATAATTTGTCTTTAAGTTTTTCCAGACCTTCACGAGTGAGCTGTTCTTTATCATTGCTCCAGCCCATGTTGACACAGATCTGACGGCAAGCCTTAATCGTACCACTCGAACCAACCACCGCATCCCAACCGGCAGATTTATAAGTATTGGCAATGCCTGAAATTTCTTTACGTGCCGCAGTCACTGCCTTATCAAAAGCTTTATGGGTAATTTCACCATCAGCAAAGAATTTCTTGGTAAAAGTCACACAACCCATCTGAACTGATTCGGTATGAATGGGTTCAAATTCTTCCCCGATAATCAGTTCAGTCGAGCCCCCACCGATATCTACCACCAGACGACGGCCAGTATTGGGCATGGTATGTGACACACCGAGATAAATTAGACGCGCTTCTTCACGACCAGCAATAATTTCAATCGGTTTTGGTAAAATTTCAGCCGCTTTCTGAATGAACTCATGACCATTTTTGGCTTGGCGTAATGCATTGGTTGCCACAATCCGTAAACGGTTTGGTTGTACAGAACCCAAACGTCCGACAAAACGGGCCAGACAAGCTAAACCACGCTGCTGTGCGGCTTCAGTTAAATTTTTATTTTCATCCAGTCCCGCAGCAAGCTGAACCTTTTCTGACATTGATGCGACTTTTTTCACTTCGCCATGATCCACCCGGGCAATCGCCAAATGAAAACTGTTTGATCCCATATCGATGGCTGCGAGTAATTCTTCATCAATCAAAAAATCAGACATTCTAGAAATAAACCTTTTAAGAATTGTGCTTAGAGTAATTCACAACCATGCAATTTAAAAGCCATTTGTCAGGACAATTTCGCGTAATTATTTTTTTCATTTATAGGACAATTGTATGAGGCGATGGTGACTATCGTGATCATCCATTAGACAAAACAACATTAAAGCTTGAAAATTTACAGATTCCCCTACATTGTTAAAGATGGCTATGTAATACTAATAATTATAGTTATCTTTATAAAATTAATTTTGGAGCACTCTATGTCTGGCAACATCGTAAACACTACTGACGCAAACTTCGAAGCAGACGTTCTTCAATCAGACGTTCCTGTGCTGGTTGATTTCTGGGCTGGCTGGTGTGCACCATGTAAAGCTATTGCCCCTGTACTTGAAGTATTGGCTGATGAATATCAAGGCAAAGTGAAAATTGTCAAAGTTGACGTAACGTCTTGCGAACAAACTGCTGTGAACTTCAATATCCGTAACATTCCAGCTTTATTGATGTTCAAAAATGGTGAAGTCGTAGCGACTCAAGTCGGTGCAGCACCAAAATCTAAATTGACTGCATTTATTGATCAAAATATCTAAGCACTAAATGTTCAACTAAAAATACGCGACCAAAGGTTGCGTATTTTTTTCGTCTATAAATTGACAAAAACCTGTTTCTCTCTTATATTTCAACTTCAAGAGATAAAGGATGCTAAATCCTGTCAGTTTCTTACAAGACACATTACATAACATGCCGCTCGGCAATAGAAATTGTTTTCACATTTCTCTTTGAAACAATCAAACAGACCTCTGAATTGTTCTTGTGCAAATTCAATTGCTTTCGTTTGAATGCTTATATGCGGCCGAATGTTACTCCCTTTCTAACCTATACCTTAGAACTTTGATTCTATCTGACCACCTATGAATTTAACCGAACTCAAGAAAAAACCGATTGGCGAACTCATCAAGATTGCCGAGTTTATGGGCCTTGAAGGTATGGCTCGTAACCGTAAGCAAGACATTATTTTTGCCATCTTAAAACGCCATGCGATGAATGGCGAAGAGATTTTTGGTGATGGCGTTCTAGAAATTTTGTCAGATGGTTTTGGCTTCTTACGCTCTGCAGCAGGCTCTTATTTGGCAGGTCCTGACGATATCTATGTCAGCCCATCACAAATTCGACGCTTTAACCTGCGTACCGGTGACACCATTACGGGAACCATTCGTCCGCCTAAAGAGGGTGAGCGTTATTTTGCTTTGCTTAAAGTCAATCAGATTAACTACGATACCCCAGAGAATTCACGTAATAAAATCCTGTTCGAAAACTTAACTCCATTGTTCCCTACTGAACAATTAGTGATGGAACTTGGTAATGGTACGACTGAAGATTTAACTGCACGTGTCGTCGATCTGGTGGCACCCATTGGTAAAGGTCAACGTTCGATTATCGTAGCACCACCAAAAGCTGGTAAAACCATGCTATTACAGAACATCGCGCAATCGATTGTTCGTAATAACCCTGAATGCTTCCTGATTGTCCTTTTGATTGATGAACGTCCTGAAGAAGTCACCGAAATGGAACGTACTGTTCGTGGTGAAGTGGTCGCCTCTACCTTTGATGAATCCCCTGCCCGTCACGTTCAAGTGGCTGAAATGGTGATTGAAAAAGCTAAACGTCTGGTTGAACACAAGAAAGATGTGGTGATTCTGCTGGATTCGATTACCCGTCTGGCACGTGCATATAACACTGTGATTCCTTCATCAGGTAAGGTACTGACCGGTGGTGTAGATGCACATGCACTTGAGCGTCCTAAACGTTTCTTTGGTGCTGCACGTAATATCGAAGAAGGCGGTTCTCTTACAATCATTTCTACTGCACTGATTGAAACCGGCAGTAAAATGGATGAAGTGATCTACGAAGAATTCAAAGGTACAGGTAACCAGGAAATCACGCTGGATCGCCGTATTGCGGAAAAACGCGTATTCCCTGCGATGAATATCAAGAAATCCGGTACGCGTCGTGAAGAACGTTTAATGTCCGAAGACAAACTGCGTAAAGTCTGGATTCTTCGTAAACTTCTGCATACCCAAGATGAACTGGTCGCGATGGAATTCTTGCTTGACCGCATGAAAGAAACCAAAACCAATGATGATTTTTTTGATCAAATGAAACGCAAAGCATCGAACTAAAATTATCAGAAAGGTCACCATTCAAGGTGGCCTTTTTTTTATGGTTGACGTATGTTACACAATAAAACAATGTACTGAGTTATCTGTAAACTTCTTTTTAAGTTTTTGATTATTAAAGTAAACAAATAAATAACTGTATAATTTTTATAAGCTTAATAAGCCTTTCTCCAATCTATATCTTTCAATTAATTGTTATTTTCTGTTAAAAAACCCTTAATTTTTATCGTTTTTTCGCTGTTTTTGATGCTCACCTAGTAGCAATTAAAAATGCGCAGTGATAGCATATTTGCAGACCAGTTAGACTGCTCCTGCGTTGTTAGTCCCTAACATTATTAGGAATAATAAAAGCATATTACAGCCTGACTTTGGTTTTTTTTAATCTCAATTTTTTAGAGAGTGATGCCATGTTATTCAAAAAAATCGCTATTGCTGCTGCAGTTGCTACTACTTTAGCTTTCGTTGGTTGTGCTAAAAAAGCTGACGACGCTGCTGCTGACGCTAACCAAGCTGCATCTGAAGCTGTAGAAGCTGCTTCTGAAGCTGAAGCTGCTGCTGACGCTGCTGCTGTAGAAGCTACTTCTGAAGTTGCTGCTTCTGACGCTGCTGCTGTTGCTGAAGCTGACGCTGCTGCTGCTGTTGCTACTGACGCTGCTGCTGACGCTACTGCTGCTTCTGAAGCTGCTGCTCAATAATCTTTACGATTATTCAGTACAAAAAAGAGAGCCTTTGGCTCTCTTTTTTTATGTAAAAAATAAAAATGTTAGATATAAAAAAAAAGCAGATCAATTGATCTGCTCATTCCCCACACGTTGACGGAACTTCTGCCCCGCGCGGAACGTAACAACACGGCGTGCAGAAATCGGAATCTCTTCACCCGTCTTCGGATTACGGCCTGGACGTTGGCGCTTATCACGTAACTCAAAGTTACCGAAACCCGATAATTTTACTTGTTCGCCCGAGATTAGCGCTTGGCTAATCTCATCGAAAAACAACTCGACCATTTGTTTAGCTTCACGACGGTTTAAACTCGTGAGCTCACTTAAATGATCAGCCATTTCTGCTTTTGTTAATGCTGTCATGAAGCCCTCAATGTCGCTTGGTAAGTGTTTTCCAACACCTGAAGGATATTATCCATACCTGATTTAATTTCAGCATCTTCCAGTGTACGGCTTGGATGCTGCCAGAGAAGTGCAAATGCCAGTGAGCGTTTCCCTTCTTCTACTCCTTGTCCAGTGTACACATCGAACAACCATGTCGAGCCTAGCAGCTCTCCACCTGTTTTTTCGATAAGTCCCTGAATTTCGCTAACATTAATCTTATCACTAATTAAAAGCGCAATATCACGTCGAACCGATGGAAAACGTGATAATTCTGTAAAATTAGATACATAAGTTTGCAAAACAGCCGATTGATCTAATTCAGCGACCCAAGTCGTCGCCAAATCGAGTTCGTCTTCAAGTGAGGGATGTAAACGACCTAAATAACCAATTGACTGACCATTCACTAAAATTTCTGCAGATTGACCAGGATGTAACCAGCTACGTTCAGAACGTACATATTCCACATCCAGACGCGCAGCTGCCAGAATTTCCTCAATGTCACCTTTGAAGTCAAAGAAATCCATTGGCTGTGCTTTACCATGCCAAGTTTCAGGCGTACGTGAACCAGTAGCAATCAAGGCAAAAGTTGGAATCTGTTTCAGATCATGAATTGAAGCCGCATTCTGGTAATCAAAACGCAGACCGAGTTCGAAAAAACGTACACGGTTCTGCTGGCGATTGACGTTGTACTGTACACATGGAATCAGGCTAGACAGTAAAGTTGAACGCATCACTGCCAAATCGCTTGAAATTGGGTTAGCCAATGCCAATGGATTGACTTCTGGATTTAACTGTTTTTCCAGTTTCAGGTCAGCAAAACTGAAGCTGATCGCTTCCTGATAGCCCAAGGTCACGGCTGTTTGACGAAGCTGAGTCAGTTCGAATTGGTCTTCATATTTCGCCAATTTCACATCAATGACCGGTAAGCTGATTTGAATATTGTCATAACCGTGAATACGGGCAACCTCTTCAATCAGGTCTTGGTAAATTGCCATGTCATAACGGTGGGATGGCGGAATCACTGACCACTGACCTTCAGCTTTTACAGTCACTTCACAACCTAAACGCGTTAAAGCATATGTAATGAAATCTGATTCAACTGTATAACCTAATAGTTGATCGACTTGCGCTTGTTCTAACTCAATCGCTTCACGCTTTGGTAACAGCTCTGTTTTTTCAGCTACAATGATTGGACCAAACTCACCGCCTGCAAGCTCAGCAATCAACTGAGAAGCACGATGCATTGCAATCATAGGAAGTTCGAAATCGACACCACGTTCATAACGTTGTGACGCATCAGTATGTAGACCGAAACGACGAGCACGGCCCGCAATATGCAATGGCGCAAAGAATGCTGATTCCAGGAAGATTTCAGTGGTTTCATCAGTTACTGATGAAGACAAGCCCCCCATAATCCCTGCAATCGCTAATGCTTTTTCATCATCTGCGATTACCATCACATCATCTTGCAGTTCAACTTCCTGTTCATTTAATAGAACAAGCTTTTCACCTGCAGTCGCTTGACGTACATGTACTGAACCCTGAACCTTACCGCCATCAAACGCATGTAGAGGTTGACCCAGTTCCATTAATACATAGTTGGTGATATCGACCAAAATGCTGTGCTGACGGATACCAGCGCGGACTAATGCACGTTCCATCCACTCAGGAGTTGGTGCTTTGGTATTTACATTTTTGATGATACGGCCCAAATAACGTGGGCAACCTTGAGTTTCAACAACGACTTGCTTTTGATCGGTGATGGTTGCAGCTACTTCTTTAATTTCAGGTGGAGTTACCAGCAACTGGTTAATCACACCAATTTCACGTGCGATCCCGCGAATGCTGAAACAGTCACCACGGTTCGGAGTGATGCTGATATCAATCACGTTGTCATCAAGGTCTAAATATTCACGAACATTCACACCCACCGGTGCATCTGCAGGCAGTTCTAACAAACCATCGATTTTATCTTCAAGATCGATTTCTGAAGCACCGCATAGCATGCCTTGAGATTCAACACCACGCAGTTTGCCTTTCTTGATTTTAAAATCGCCTGGTAATACTGCACCGATGGTAGCTACTGGTGCTTTCATACCCGCACGTACGTTAGGTGCACCACACACGATTTGTAGAGGTTCACCTGAACCAATGTTTACAGTGGTAACACGTAAACGGTCGGCATCTGGATGCTGTTCGACAGTCAGGACTTCACCAACAACCACACCTGTAAACAGTTTTGCCGCAGGTGCAATTTCATCCACTTCAAGACCAAGCATAGTCAACTGGTCAGACAGTTTTTCGCTATCGATGGCTGGGTTAACCCATGTGCGCAGCCAATTTTCGCTAATTTTCATTTCTTTAAAACCTATAAATTAATCTTTTAAATCCCCCTCTAACTCCCCCTTTTTACAAAGGGGGAGAACCCTGAGTCACATAAGGACAGCCCCCTCTCCTTTTAGGAGAGGTCAGGGAGAGGTTTAAATCCTTTAAGCAAACTGGCGTAAGAAACGCACATCGTTTTGATAGAACATACGCAGGTCATTAATGCCATAACGCAACATTGCAAAACGTTCTACACCTAAACCAAATGCAAAGCCTTTGTATTTGTCGGGATCAATGCCCGCAGCGCGAAGTACATTTGGATGCACCATACCGCAACCTAAAACTTCTAACCACTTGCCACGTTCATCCATAATATCCACTTCAGCACTTGGCTCAGTGAACGGGAAATAAGACGGACGGAAACGTACTTTCAAATCTTTTTCGAAGAATTCATTCAGCAGGTTAACCAATAAACCTTTCAATTCAGCGAAGCTGGTATTTTCAGCAACGTATAGGCCTTCGATCTGATGGAACATTGGTGAATGCGTCTGGTCAGAGTCACAACGATATACACGGCCTGGACACACAATACGGATTGGTGGCTGCTGGGTTTCCATGGTACGAATCTGCACACCTGAAGTATGCGTACGCAATAAATGGTTTACATCAAAGTAGAAAGTGTCGTGCATGGCACGTGCAGGGTGATGGCCCGGAATATTCAATGCTTCGAAGTTGTGATAGTCATCTTCAACTTCTGGACCAGTCGCTACTGTAAAACCTGCTTTGGTAAAGAATTGACAGATACGTTCTTGTACTTGGGTCACTGGGTGGATGCTGCCCACCTGTTGGCCACGACCGGGCAAGGTAATATCAATTGTTTCACTAGCAAGCTTTTGCTCTAGTGCAGCTTTCTGCAGTTCAGCCTGACGTTGTGTCAAAGCACCCGTGATAGCTTCACGAACTGCATGAATTTGTGCCCCAAACGCTTTACGTTGTTCAGGATCCATTTTCCCCAGCGACTTAGATTGTTCCGCGAGCTGGCTTTTTTTCCCCGTAAATTGCACTCGTACTTGATCAAGTGCAGCAAGGTCTTGAGCTGCTGCAATCGCAGCGAGCGCTTCAGTGGTCAGGGCTTCCAGTGACATAGTAACTCTCAAAGCAACAGGTTAGAAATATTTTTAAAAAACCCCATATTCTAACAGTTTTTAGGCGAGTTGATGAAGTGCGCTTTTAATGAAAATTAGAATAGCATCATGAATTATAAAAAGTATAAGATAAACATAATATCAATCAGATCAAATCACTATGGCACTCGATCAAATTTGGAAACAGCAACTGACCCTCGTCACTTATGGCAATGAGTTTTTAACTCAGGATCTCAGTTTCAGCCGCTGGCTGAATCACTCCATTTTTAATCAGTACCATTTAACTTTTCGTGATCTGATTTCCCAGCATTTACTGGCACAGCACTTTCAAATCTGGCTTGAAGGCCTGAAAAAACAAGGTGTTCGTCGTATTAGCCTGCATTCTTCACACTTGCTGGAAGATGAAAATAACCCTAATGCCAATGTCGAGCTGGTTCCTTTGGCTCATGTGATTATCAGTCATCATGCTCAAGGTAAAACCGCCTGGATGATCGGTAAGGAGCTGGCTGAATGGTATACCGCTGATAATGATTATGAAGCACCAGAAGCTCAGAAGTCACCTTTACGTCATGAAGTATTCTGGCGTTATGAACTGAACAGTAAACTGGCTAAAAGAATTGATACTGATCTGGTACAACCAAACTGGGATGATATTCATTCCTATACTGAACAGGAATTATTTGCACACCATTTAGCTCAAGGATTTACTGAGCCTGCTTATACTGGATTGCCTTATTACGGTACTACCCCAACGATTCAGTCTCACTCAGAAAATCCGAGTCACCTAGCTTTGATTCCAACGGATTATTCATCTGATTATGCTCATCAGACCTTATATCGTCTGGATGCATTAAGTGATTTTATTCAGACTAAGATTCAACACCCTTATAATGATGATGGTCAGGTACTAAATCCGGAGCAGCAATTAAACCTGCGCCACTTTGCGCAAAAAATTGATGAAATCAGTGCCAAGTTTATTGTGAAAGTGGCCAATCATTATAAAACTGCACAACTTACTCCTAAAGTGGCGCCTGATCCTTTTGCGGGCATGAATACTGAAGATCGCGCAGTCAAAGTCTCTAAAGCCGAACGACCACAAAGTCACCATAAAACCGGTGCTTCAAGTGTGATCAAACTGATTCTGATCACGATTGTGATCTGTTTGATTGGCTACTATTTCGGGCTTTAATAAAATATATTGTCTATAAATAATCACTTTGGCTTGGTGGAGACTTAATCTCCACCAAATCAATAAATAAATGATTTAAAAAAATCAAAGATCCCACTGATTTCATTTAAGCATAAAAAAAGACCGCTAAAAGCGGTCTTTTTTCTAAGTCATAAAGACTTATGCAGCCAACGCATCTTTAGCTTTAGAAGCTAGAGCTGCAAACGCAACTGCGTCATGCATAGCGATGTCAGCAAGTACGCGACGGTCGATGATAACCTGAGCTTTTTTCAAGCCAGCGATCATACGGCTGTACGATAAACCGTTTTGACGTGCACCAGCGTTGATACGCGCAATCCATAGAGCACGGAATTGACGTTTCTTCTGACGACGGTCACGGTAAGCGTATTGACCAGCTTTGATTACCGCTTGGAACGCTACGCGGTAAACGCGTGAACGAGCACCATAGTAACCTTTAGCGCGAGCAAGAATTTTTTTGTGACGGCGATGAGCCTGTACACCACGTTTTACACGAGCCATTTATAATCTCCTTAGATGTACGGGCACATACGACGAACTGAAGCAACGTCACTTACGTGAACCATTACACAGCCGCGCAATTGACGAATACGCTTAGCAGATTTTTTGGTCAAAATGTGGCGTTTGAACGCTTGTTTACGCTTAAAACCGTTAGCAGTCGCTTTGAAGCGTTTAGCTGCACCACGGCGAGTTTTCATCTTAGGCATAACAACCTCTTTTGAACACCTGTTCGGCACGTCTGCACCATTGCAAGAACGCCCTGCAGGTAAGGGAGCCGATATTCTAATGCATCTTTGCTTAAAACAAAAGCACTAGTCTTTTTTTCTTGATGAATCTGCAAACTTAACATTTTTTACGATAAGAATTGGATGATGAATTTATATACTGCTTGCGATATCACTTTATAATTTGTCAATTTTTTCAGTTGCAGCTCTTTATGCACATTCAGCCCGATGCGTTTGCCGCACTCCGTTATCGAGACTTTTCTATTGTCACCTTAAATCAGTTTTGCCTGACTTTAGCCATTCTGATTCAGGAAATTATTGTTGCCTATTCTCTATATCAGATTACCAAAGACCCGCTAACCTTAGGACTGATTGGTCTGGCAGAAGCCATTCCTTTTATTTCCCTCTCCTTATGGGGCGGATATATCGCGGATCGCTTTAATAAACAGACTATTATGAAAATCTGTTTATTTTTCGCCATTCCGATGCCGCTTATTCTCTGGTCACTGTTTCATTATCACGGCTTGGGAAACCTCAGCGCCAGTCAATTGTCTTGGGGAATTTATGCCGTCATTTTCTGTCTGGGTACCATTCGTGGCTTTTATAATCCTTCAGCAACTTCACTGAAACCCTTTCTGATTCCACATGCACTTTATGCCAATGGAGCGACCTGGACCACTATTGGCTGGCAAAGTGGGGTAATTATCGGGCCGATGCTCGGTGGTTTTATGCTGGCGTTTTTAGGTCGGGAAACCAGTCTTCTAACTGTCGCAGTACTGGTCAGCATCTGTTTTGTTCTGATTAACTTATTGCAAAAGCGCGATTTTCCTAAAATTGAAACTGAAAATGTCCTGCATAGTCTGGGTGATGGTTTCCGTTTTATCTGGAACAGCAAAATTGTACTATGGTCGATTTCCCTAGATCTGGTTTCGGTACTGTTTGGTGGGGTGATTGCCCTCTTACCGATTTTTGCAGAGGATATTTTAAAGGTTGGTCCTGAAGGTTTGGGGTATTTACGGGCTGCCCCTTCAATTGGCGCACTGATAACCATGATTGCCCTGACCCGTTTTCCGCCTACGCAACATGCCTGGCGTAATATGCTGCTTGCAGTCGCAGGATTCGGAGTCTTTACCCTGCTATTCGCCTTTTCTAACTCGATGTGGCTATCTCTGTTTGCTCTTGCCATGACTGGCGCCTGTGACAGTATTTCTGTAGTGATTCGCCAGACGATTTTACAGATTTACCCACCCGATAATATGCGTGGCCGGGTTGCTGCAGTAAACGGCATGTTTGTCTCATCCAGTAATGAACTGGGTGCTTTTGAGTCCGGTCTGGCTGCGAAATATATGGGCACAATTATGGCTACAGTGTTTGGTGGCAGCATGACCCTACTGGTGGTGGCCATCAGCTGGGCAAGAACCAAGGATCTGTTTGGAATTGATATTACCAAAGGGACTGAAAAATAATTTTTAGTTCTGATGTGCGTAGGATTTTCAATCAGGAAAATATTGTGCACTAATGATGAATACAAATAAAAAGAGGCTTTACGCCTCTTTTTTAAAACATCGCATACGCCCAATAGACAAATAAATAACGTCCTATTTTGGCGACACTGACTATCAAGATAAAACGGGCAAAATTTTCCTTGAGCAAGCCAGCAATTAACGTAATTGGATCGCCAATAATCGGCACCCAGCTCAGCAATAATGACCAATAGCCGTATTTCTGATAGGTACTTTGGGCTTTAAGCATCTGCTGCTCAGAGACTGGAAACCATTTTTTATGTTTATATTGCTCAATCTTAAACCCCAGATACCAGTTCACACAGGAACCCAAGATATTTCCAGCACTTGCGATCATGATAAGTAAAGCCGCCGAATAGCTCCCTTGCCATAATAAACCCAGCAAAACCGCTTCCGACTGCAGCGGTAATAAAGTGGCTGCACCAAAAGCGGCAAGAAAGAGCAGAAACAGGGACATCCCGAGACTAACGGCTTAAACCCAGTTTTTTCTTGGCTTTAAGATATTCCCAATTCGCCCAGAATATAGCCATAACCATGACCAAAATACGTGACCATTGATATTTCTGGGTGATCGGCTCAAGAGCTGCATTTAAAATCTGGCGATCTTTGGTATTCAAGGCGCTGATCACCTGATCCACATGCACAATTTCAGCAATGAACAGCAGCAGACAAGCCGCAATACCGAAAATAATACTCCAGTAAATTCGAGGATTCGTTTCCACGATTTTAGTAAAGTTCAGGAAAAAATCTTTCATACACCCACCCAATAAAAAACCACCCAAAGGTGGTTTAATCTACTTTTATCTAGTTTAGCACAAAGGCCAGACTTATCTGACCTGTATTGCTAACGCTCTTTGCACCGCTGGACGCGCAGTCAGGCGTGTCACATATTCCTGTACTTCCGGATAATCTGCCAGATCAATCTGCTGCCATTCATGACGTAACACCCATGGCAAAATAGCCATATCCGCAATCGAATACTCACCGGCTACATACTTCTGACCAATCAGCTGTTTGTTCAGAACCCCGTATAGACGCTTGGTTTCATTGACATAACGATCAGTGGCATACGGGATACGCTCAGGAGCGAAACGGCTAAAATGATGATTCTGTCCCAGCATCGGACCCAAGCCACCCATTTGCCACATTAGCCATTGCTCAACTTCAACACGTTGCTGCTCATCATCCGGATAAAACAGGCCGGTTTTACGACCCAAATATTGCAGAATCGCGCCAGATTCAAAAACTGAAATCGGTTCGCCACGCGGGCCATCCTGATCCACGATCGCAGGAATTTTATTGTTCGGAGAGATACGTAAAAAATCAGGTTGAAACTGGTCATTTTCCAGAATATTGATTGGGAAAATTTTATATTCCAAGCCCATTTCTTCTAATGCGATGGTAATTTTATGTCCATTGGGCGTTCCCCAATAATATAGATCAATCATGTGATTACCTGTTACCTTTTCGTTTTTACATGACATTATTGAAACTTGATCTAGTTATAGCATGATTTAAAGCCCCACTTCCGCATATTTTGTTATAGATTCGGCAGTAAAATCGCTAAATTCAAAGCATTATTTTTAGCTCAAGATGGGTTCAAATATTTTTAAATCTTGAGTCTTGAAAAGCTTCGCCTCAATCCTATATTAGAAATAGAGCAATGATCTATTCAGGAGATTGTTTCTAATCACTGAGTTCATATTTAAGAATTGCATGTTGTTTATAAAACTTTTCTGAGATCAGGAGGTAAGATCAATGAGCAATTTCAGTCTTAGCCCACTATTCCGTCGTAGTATCGGTTTTGACCGCTTTAATGACCTTTTTGATTATGCAATGCAAAGTGAGGCACCAAACTATCCGCATTACAACATTGAAAAAACCGGCGACAACAATTACCGCATTGTAGTTTCTGCTGCCGGATTCAATGAAGACCAGCTAGAGATCAATCTGGAAAATCAGGTTCTGACCATTAGCGGTAAAGCGATGGAAGAAAATTCAGATACGGCTGTGGAATTCCTACATAAAGGTATCGCCCACCGTTCATTCAAGCTGTCTTTACGTCTGGATGAACATGTAGAGGTACAACACGCTGAATTTGAAAATGGTTTATTGAAAATCGAATTGCAGCGCAATGTGCCGGAAGAAAAATTGCCTCGTCAGATTCCGATTGGCAAAAAACTGTTAGCTGAAAAAAATAAATCTAACGAGCAGCAAAGCTGATCAACAATCAAAAGAAAGGCCCGAACGGGTCTTTCTTTTTTAGGACAGAATCCTTAAGCTTGAAAGTGTTCAATTTTCATCCATCATAAAAATAACAATATGAACACATCAGACATCATTCTGTTTCATCAAAGTGCCCAGACGATGAAACATATGGGACTTCTCCTTCTTTGCTATCCCATTGGGATTTTGATGACTTTGTACCTTCATACTTCAGATCCTCCTTCCAGTTTTGTTCGAGGATTGATATTTTTATGGCAGGAGTCTCCAAGCTTTTATGGCTATATGCTAGGTTTCCTGATGCTATCGCTCTTGGTATATAGCATTAAACTAAAAATCACCTCGCGGACAATTTATTACACTTTGGCAGGATACCAGATCAGTCTGTGTTTATATCGTGAAACCGTCCATTACAGCTTTATCAATCCCCAATATGATTCAATTAAGGCACGTACCAAACGCTGGCTAACCAGACTTCCCGCTCATCAAATTAATCAGCGAGATGGCACGCTCGATTTTATTCTTTGTCAGTCCAGTTGGCGCGACCGGCTCTGTTTAAGATTATTCCGGATTCATTTATCGATGTTTTCTCGTCAGCAAGCTAAGGAAATTATTCAAGCCATGTACAGTGCTTGGAATTTAAGATCATAAAGGCTGATTCAAAAACACTTTTAATTATATGGGTTAAGCTGAAAGAAATTTATCTCATCAGATTTCAAAGGATAAAAGCAGTTATTAAAAAAATGGTGTTCTGGTTAGGACTTTCCCCTATCACTACATATATTTGATTTACATAAAATTTCGGCTATGCTTTTTCTGAAACAGAATAAAACATTCAATAAATACCATAGATAAGAAAATCTGCCGTAGGTGCACTATGAATTATGTCCGTCGCAACGCCCTGAGTCCTTTCATGCTATTGAGCTTGCTGTTCTTTTTATTGATTGTCATTTTACTGCTATTGTTTGGCTGGCCACATTATAAAGTTTGGAAACAAGGCATGGATGGTCAGGCAGCATTGGCTGAAGCAGAACAATCCAAAATGATTCAAGTGCAAGTTGCAAAAGCGGAACTGGAAAGTGCCAAACTGCGTGCAGAAGCCATTAAACTCGTTGGGCAGGCAGCTAAAGATTATCCTGAATATCGCAAGCAGGAATTTATTGGTGCATTTGGTGAAGCCCTACGAGAAGGTCGTATTCAACAAATAATTTATGTACCCACTGAGGCCAATATTCCGATTGTAGAAGCAGGAAAATCCTACCCTGCTCAATAAAAGATTAAGTTACCTCATAAAAAAGCCCTGCAAATACAGGGCTTTTTTCATCAAGAGATGCTTACTTTTTCTTTTTAGGACCAAGCAGCATACCCATTTGACGACCTTCCATTTTTGGTGCTTGTTCAACTACACCATATTCAACTACGTCTGCTTCAACTTTTTGCAGTTGAGCCAGACCCAGTTGCTGGTGAGCCATTTCACGACCACGGAAACGCAGGGTAATTTTTACCTTGTTTCCTTCTTCAAGGAATTTGATGATTGCACGTAGTTTTACGTTGTAATCACCTACATCTGTCGCAGGACGTAGCTTGATTTCTTTCACCTGGACTTGATGCTGTTTTTTCTTCGCTTCTTTCTGCTTTTGTTTCAGATCAAACAAATGCTTGTTGAAGTCCATGATTTTGCAGACAGGTGGCTCAGCATTGGCTACGATCTCAACAAGATCAAGATCGGCAGCTTCAGCTGCGCGCAATGCTTCTGCAAGGTTAACAATACCTTTTTGCTCACCATTTTCGTCTACAAGACGGACTTCTTTTGCACGAATTTCATCATTCAAGGCAGGACGGTTTGATTTTCCGCCCTGTTGATTACGGTCAGGCTGTTTAATCGCTGTTACTCCACAATGTACCGGCCGCGTTCGGCTACGGCTGCTTTTACTAAGTCAACGAAAGCGTCGATTGACATAGTACCCAAATTTTTTCCTGAGCGGGTACGGACATTCACCGTACCTTCCTCTACCTCACGGTCCCCAAGTACCAATAAGTAAGGAATACGCTCTAAAGTACGTTCACGAATCTTAAAGCCGATTTTCTCATTTCTCAAGTCAGAAATTGCACGAATTCCGTTTTCTTTAAGTTTCGCGACGACTGACTCACAAGCCTCGGCTTGAGCATCAGTAATATTCATTACACACGCTTGCACTGGTGATAACCAAGGTGGCATAAAGCCCGCGTAGTGCTCAATCAGTATACCAATAAAACGTTCGAAACTGCCAAGAATTGCACGATGCAACATTACAGGCTGATCACGATCGTTATCTTCAGTGACATAAGAGGCATCCAGACGTTCTGGAAGGTTGAAGTCACATTGAATGGTACCGCACTGCCAGATTCGGCCTAAGCAGTCTTTCAATGAGAATTCGATCTTCGGACCGTAGAATGCACCTTCACCTGGTTGTAAATCCCAATCCAGGCCAGCAGCATCTAAAGCATCTGCCAAAGATTTTTCTGCCATATCCCAAAGTGCATCATCACCCACACGTTTTTCAGGACGTGTCGACAACTTCATTTGTACTTCTTCGAAGCCAAAATCTTTGTATACGTCTAGTGTCAATTTGATAAAGTCTGCAACTTCAGTACCGATTTGTTCTTTGGTACAGAAAATATGCGCATCATCTTGGGTAAAGCCACGTACACGCATAATGCCGTGTAAAGAACCTGACGGCTCGTTACGGTGACATGAACCAAACTCCGCTAAACGGATTGGAAGATCACGATATGATTTTAAGCCCTGGTTGAACACTTGCACATGACAAGGACAGTTCATCGGTTTCACGGCATAGTTACGGTTCTCTGAATGAGTCGTAAACATGTTTTCAGCATAGTTCGCTGCGTGACCTGATTTTTCCCAAAGCGTGAAATCAACTACTTGTGGTGTACGGATTTCAAGGTAACCATTTTCTTGCTGAACTTTACGCATGTATTGTTCAAGCACTTGATAAATGGTCCAGCCGTTCGGATGCCAGAACACCATACCTGGTGCTTCTTCCTGCATATGGAACAAGTCTAAGGCTTTACCAATTTTACGGTGATCGCGTTTTTCAGCTTCTTCAATACGTTTGATATAAGCTGCGAGCTGTTTCTTGTCAGCCCAAGCTGTACCATAGATCCGTTGCAGCTGTTCGTTTTTCGCATCACCGCGCCAATAAGCACCGGAGATTTTAGTCAGCTTGAATGATTTTAAGAATTTGGTATTTGGTACGTGCGGACCACGGCACATATCCAGATAGTCCTGATGGTAGTACAGGCCCATTTGAGTTTCTTCAGGCATGTCTGCGATCAGGCGCAATTTGTATTCTTCACCACGGGCTGTGAATTCTGCAATCACTTCATCACGTGGGGTCATTTTTTTCACGACATCATAGTCTTGATCAATGAGCTTTTTCATACGCTCTTCAATCGCAGCCATGTCATCTAAAGTAAATGGACGTGGCATCCAGATGTCATAGTAGAAACCTTCTTCAATGACTGGACCAATGACCATCTTTGCTTCTGGGAACAATTGCTTAACGGCATGACCCACCAAGTGTGCGCAAGAGTGACGAATAATTTCGACACCTTCTTCATCTTTAGGCGTGATGATTTGTAAGGTTGCGTCTTCAGTAATCAGATCGCACGCGTCCACTAGACGATCGTTTACACGACCTGCAACAGTATTTTTTGCTAGACCAGGACCGATGCTTTGAGCAACTTCCATCACAGATACGGCGTGATCAAACTGTTTTTGATCGCCATTTGGCAAAGTGATAATTGGCATATGAAATCCTTAAGGAGTGATGCCCCGTACCATGGAGCATGTCACCGCGAGATTATGATCGAGGGAGAACCTCAAAAGATAAAAACGGTGGATAAATAAAAAATCACCTAGAATTTTACACGGCTTGGGCCAATGATTAAACCTTTTCCCTAATAAAAATAGGATTTATCACCAAAAAGTTCTTTTGAGCTGCAATGAGTTAAGATGATTATTCGCTCAAGAATTATTTATTCTCTCAAGGTTTGCCACGCTTCAAATTACCCTTCAGCATAGACATACAATTGAGAAAACTGAGGAATGATGGCTTCACTTTGGGTCGGCCTTAAAAACACGTAATCATCGACTTTCAGTTCACAAGATTTCGGTACCAGAACCATTTCCTGATTGCTACTACGTCCATATAAAACATGCGGCTGGCTTTTTTCTGGAAAATAATAGTCCGCCTGCCAGTAACCACCATAAACGAATAGCGCTTTATAATGATGCGGTAGATGATTAAATACTTTCAGACCAGGAATCTGGCTATAAGGCAGCACTTTTAAAATCGGAGTGGCGATCCACAAAGCACATTTTAAAGCAGAGAGATTGGCCAGATCAAAATCACTGGGTTTAAGTAGCATGGAACCAAAAGCTAGATCATTACAGACACTCTGCTGGCAATGCTGCATAAAGGTCGGACTGCCGCCACCATTAAAACATAGATTTTCATGCCATAAATCAGGAAATTGCTGTTGCAGCGTCAGCTTGAATTGCTGATAAATCTGGTGTGATTGCTGATAACTTTTTTCAGGTCTTTTGAGAATTTTTGGCAGTTTGGCTACATGCGCATCATAGCCCATTAATCCGGAAAACTTTAGATACAGTAGATGCTGCCGAATTAAATTAAGCATGGTTACGAACTGCTCCTGACTGCTTACTCCTCCGCGATGTAGGCCCACATCAATTTCAATATTTATATTCAAGCAGAGATTCAGGTTTTGGGCGAGTTGCAGATACTGCTCCAAGCGTGCTTGACTATCGATCAGCCATTGAATATTTACTTGAGGATTTAAGCCCTTTTGACTAAACAGGCTTTGATAAAAGCGCTGCGCTGCATGAATCGGCATTGGTTTACCGAGCAGAATGTCCGCTTGCTGAAATGCTCCGATAATTTCCCGAAGATGTGGCAGATGAACTACCATAAAACATTGGGTATTCAGCTTTTCACTAGCGAATTGAAGCAACTTGGTACTGGCTAGAGATTTCACCGCCAGACGAGGCTTTAACTGCGGAGGTAATTTTGCCTGCACAACATCCAGATTATGTTGATACTGAGCCAAATCCAGAATCAGTTGTGGTGCACCCGTACCCTGCTGTTTTAGGTCTTGAGTCAGTTGCTGAAAATAAGTTGATCGCACCTTCTACTCCTGTTACTTAACCAAAAACAGTTGTTTTAAGTAGGGATTCAGCCATTTTTTTTTGCGGATCCAGCTGCTGACGTAGCGCCATAAATTCACCCCATCTTGGATATAAGTCGCGCAGTGATGCGGCATGCATGCTATGCAATTTTCCCCAATGTGGTCGCCCCTGATATTTCTGAAAAATCGGTTCCACTAGATTAAAAATGACGTGATAATCCTGCTTATAAAATTGATGGATAGAAATTGAAACTGAATCCCGCTGATAAAATGGACTGAGCCAGATTCATCCGCTTTGACATAACGAAACTCGATCGGAAAGAACATCGGCACACGATGCTGCCTTAGACAATGCAGCACTTCTTCCAGACACTGCAAGCCTAGTTCGACAGGAATCTGGTATTCCATTTCATTAAATCGGGTATTGCGCGGTGTAGGGAAAATCTGACTGGACCAATCCACAAAACAGGTCGGTTTGACAAAAACACCGAGCAGCTTTTGCAGATAAGGATTGGTAGACGGCAATAACCGTGTCAATTCAGAACATAACATCAGTAAACTGTCTTCTGATGGCCAGCTTTCTTTTCTCGACTGGAGAATTTCATCCGTTTCATCTAGTGTTTTCAGCATGACCTGATCAGCATGTAAAAATGCCCAAAACTCAATATGCCGATGCTGATGTTTCCATTGATCGATATTGGAAAATATGTCTTTTAACGAACATAACCAGATCTGTTCTTTTAATTTATAACGCGGCCGATTTTGCAGGTTAATTTTAGTGAGTATTCCGAGACTGCCCAGTGCCACCCGGCCCGCCTAAAAAATTTCCGTATTTTGCTGCTTATTACATTGCAATAATTCGCCATCTGCAGTCAGTAACTGAAAGCCTTGAACGAAAGCAGATAGACACGGTAAATCAATTCCCGTGCCATGCGTACCGGTCGAGATGGCACCCGCCAGACTTTGCTGATCGATATCACCTTGGTTGATCAAAGCCTGATTCAGAGGGGCTAGATATTCACCCAGCTCATATAAAAGCGTACCTGCCTGTACAGTACATTGAGCTGTCGCTTCATTTGCATCTATCACGCCTTTGAAATGATCCAGACGAATCAATACCTCATCAGTTTTGGCTAGCGCACTGAATGAATGTCCTGCACCCGCCACACGAATCTGTGCATGTGACTTTACCAGAGTTTGTAATTCATTGATTTTTTTAGGCTCGAAAGTTTGAGGAGAACTGTACTGGCTTCCCGACCAGTTACTCCATGTTGCATCCGCCTGTTGTATTTTCATTATTATTCCTTGGCTGAGGCTATTTTTAACACCCATTTAGAGTAAAATACCTAAAAAGGCAAATATGGGAACCCATAGGTTCAAAAAAATCAGTGCTTAAAAATAATTTTATTAATATTCAATTATTTAATTTTTTAAAATTATGCATTCTCACTCGACTAAAGCATAACTGCAAGACTTCCAAGAATTGCATATCTTTTTTAACAGGATATGAAAAATAAATATAGAACGGAGTTTTACAATGGTTAAGGCATACGATGAATTACCGCGCACCCCTGCCAATTTTGTAGCGCTGTCACCTTTGCGCTATCTCGATCGCGCGGCTTATATCTACCCGAATCAAAACGCGATCATTCATGGTAAGCGTCGTATTACCTGGCGTGAAAAATACAATCGTTGCCGTCAGTTTGCCCACCAACTCCAAAATTTAGGCATCGGTAAAAATGATACCGTTTCAGTTTTATTGCCAAACGTACCTGCAATGATTGAAGCACACTTTGCTGTGCCAATGGCGGGTGCGGTCCTGAATACTTTAAATACCCGTCTGGATGCCAAAACGTTGGCGTTCATGCTGGAACATGCTGAGACTAAAGTACTGCTGGTCGATCCAGAATTTTCTGCAGTTGCAACAGAAGCTTTGGCATTAATTCCACAGCAAGACATTTATGTGATTGATGTGGCTGATGAAGAATTCGAGGGGGAAGACACCCGTATCGGCCAAATTGAATATGAAGACTGGTTGGCTCAAGGCGATACCAATTTTGAATGGCATTTACCGGATGATGAATGGAATGCGATTAGCCTGAACTACACTTCTGGAACCACAGGCAACCCGAAAGGCGTGGTTTACCATCACCGTGGCGCTTATATTAACGCAGCCAGTAATATCATTGCTTGTGGCATGATGCCGCGTGCCACTTACTTATGGACCTTACCGCTGTTCCACTGTAATGGCTGGTGTTTTGCCTGGACCATGGCAGCCAATGGTGGTACGAACGTCTGCTTACGCAAGGTTGATCCGGAACTGATCTTTAAACTCATTGCTGAACATAAAGTGGATTATTTCTGCGGTGCACCAATTGTACTGTCTATGCTGATCAATACTCCTGAAGAGAAAAAGACCAAGTTTGATCATCGTGTCGAAGTGATGGTAGCCGGTGCTGCGCCTCCTGCTGCAATCATTGAGGGCATGCGCAATATCGGTATCAATGTGACTCACGTCTATGGTCTAACTGAGACCTACGGCCCTTCTGCGCTCTGTGCGTCTCAGGCAGGCTGGTCAGACCTGTCGATTCAGGAACAAGCACAACTGCATTCTCGTCAAGGTGTACCATATCCACTGCAAGACGGCATGAAAGTGCTTGATCCTGACACTATGCAGGAAGTGCCACATGATGGTCAGACCATGGGGGAAATCATGTTCCGTGGCAACATCGTCATGAAAGGTTATTTAAAGAACCCGGAAGCAACTGCAGAAGCCTTTGCTGGTGGCTGGTTCCATACTGGCGATCTGGCAGTATGCCAACCTGATGGTTATGCAAAAATTACCGACCGCTCTAAGGACGTGATTATTTCAGGTGGTGAAAACATTTCATCGCTGGAAGTGGAAGAAGTGCTCTATCAGCATCCTGCTATTCTCACGGCAGCCGTGGTGGCAAAACCAGATCCACGCTGGCAGGAAGTACCATGTGCCTTTGTCGAACTGAAAGCAGGACAAACTGCTACAGCAGAAGAGATTATCGAATTCTGCAAGCAACATCTGGCGCGTTTTAAAGTACCTAAAGATGTGGTGATTACCGAGATTCCAAAAACTTCAACCGGGAAATTGCAGAAATTTATCCTGCGTGACTGGGCTAAAGAACGCTCTCAAGGTGAATTTTCTTAATTTATTAAGACCCTAGCATCCAGCCCTACTCCTGAAATTTCTTTTTTAATATTGAGAAAGAAAAATTTGGTGAGTGGGGCTTTTTTTATATTCAGAATAAAGACAATTAGTGTATTTAAGTGCTGATTAAGGTACTTATTCTGAGAGATGCCTTACCAAATTAAAGATAAAGAATGCGATCCATCAAAGAAGTTCGCATCCACATGCTTATTTTTAGGCAATAAAAAACCCCAAGACTTAATACGCTTGGGGTTTTTCAAAATCTTGGTCCCGAGGGTCGGACTCGAACCGACACGTCATCTCTGACAGCGGATTTTGAGTCCGCCGCGTCTACCAATTTCACCACCTCGGGAGTGGATGACGGCTATATTACTCTGTTTCAAAAACTTGTCAACGCAGAAAAAACACATTTGCCTAATTTTAAAACAATTCTTATTTTTTTGTTTTATAATCGAGCAATTCCCGCCATAAAAAAGAAAAAAGTTTATACTAGCCGCAGTTTTTTTATCGTAAATTGTCATGCAACTTTCTGATTTTAGTTTCGATCTCCCTGATGAGCTGATTGCTCGCTATCCTCTTGAACAACGTAGTGCTTCTCTCCTGTTACACCTTGATGCACAAGGCCAATATCACGATCACCAGTTCACCGATATTTTGGATTTATTGAATGAAGGCGATTTGCTGGTTCTGAACGATACCAAAGTGATGAAAGCGCGCCTGAAAGGTAAACGTGCCTCTGGTGGTGCAGTTGAATTACTGGTTGAGCGTATGATGGATCAGTTCATTGCGCATTGTCATATCAAGGCCAGCAATACACCCAAAGCCGGTGCAGAATTATTTATTGGTCCAGATGAAGTTAAAGTCACCGTTCAAGGCCGTCATGAAAATCTGTTTATTGTCGAATTTTCTCAGCCGATTTTAGATGTTCTAGACAAATACGGCGCACTGCCAATTCCCCCCTATTTCAATCGTGAAGCAGAAGAAATTGATACGGTTCGATATCAGACTGTCTTTAATGATCCAACTAAACTGGCCAGTGTTGCTGCTCCTACCGCTTCGCTGCATTTCGATGAAGAGTTGCTGAAAAAACTGGAAGAAAAAGGCATTCAGAAAACCTTTGTGACCTTACATGTCGGTGCAGGTACATTCCTGCCGGTTCGTACCAATGATATCGAAAATCACATCATGCACAGCGAATGGTGTCAGGTATCGGATGAATCTATGGAGCTGATCAAAGCCACCAAAGCGCGCGGCAATAAAGTGATTGCTGTGGGGACGACCGCAACCCGTGCGACCGAAAGTGCGGCTCAGGCCAATGGTGGTGAACTAAAAGGCTGGACCGGTGATACTCAAATCTTCATCTATCCGGGTTATGAATTCAAAGTGGTGGATCGTCTAATCACCAACTTCCATTTACCGGAATCTACCCTGCTCATGCTGGTTTCAGCTCTATCTAATCGCGAAAATATCCTGAATGCTTACAAACATGCGGTTGAAAGCAAATACCGCTTCTTCAGTTATGGCGATGCCATGCTAATTGATCAAGCGCAATAATCAGCAGGAACCCTCCCGATGCCGATCGAGTCTGTGCAGCACTCCATTCATATTCGACGCAAGAAAAATGCAGTAGTGTTTCGCAACATCGCCCGGCTCTGGGATCTGGGTCGTCAGGCCAAAAGCCATCAGGAATTATTGGATGGCTTGCATCCATGGAACGGCCCAATTAGCTTAAAATTTGAAAATAATTTACCGCTTGCTCTGGCCGGAATCGGACTCTTTCTGATTGGTTGCATTTTTGTAGCGCCTGCTAATATCTGGATGCAAATCGGTGTTTTCTTTGGATGCCTACTGGTATTCTGGGCTTATATCAGCTATGAACATCGAAAGCCACTGGATGAAGTCATTCGCTATCTGGAAGATGAGGCGCTCGCCAAAAAATACCAGCTGGCTTTTCAGAAGCAGCCACAACATATCTCGATTCCACTCAATCCCGTACATTTTATTAACCATTTAAAACGTCTGTTCCCGGTATTTAATCAAGGCTCTCTGAGTAATGAAATTTCACGCTATGCCAGCACTGTCTGGGAAGATGAAGATGGTCAACAACATCAGGTTCTGGTCTTTCAATATCATTATGTGCATGAAGTTCAGGTACGCAATAAGGAAGGTCAACCGGTCAAACTGACCCAGGTACATAAAGACCTTTGGGGGGTATTTGTTTTTGATGTTCAGATTCAGGGGCTAGCCGTGACTACCTCCAGAAAAAAATTTCATTATCCTTATGCTTATCCTTGGCACAGCAGCGACATTCGCACCAACCAGAAATTAAATTTCTTTGGCAGCGATCCGATGCAAATGGCGAAACTGCTCACGCCTGGTTTTGTACTTCGACTGGCGGACTTTTTTGAGCAGCGTCAGGGCGATTTACTGTTTCATCCAGAAAGCCATATGCTCTGCTATCTGGGACCACATGATTTATTTCAGGTATCCAGTAAACACCATAAAATTACCGATATTTCCACATTGCGTGGCCATCTCAGAACGTTTAAATTAATAGAGTTGGAAAAGTTACGTACTGATCTGACACAATTTTTAAAATAATTATTTTTTTCTGGGGGTTACTTTTATGGGATTTTTCGTTTTTGTCATTATCCCGCTTTTGGTCATTATTGCCATTATCATGATTCGTAACAGCATTGTGCGCCATCATAACTCCACTATTCGTGCATGGTCCGATGTCGCCAGTTATGAACGGCAAAAACTAAAAATCCTGGATGGTCTGCAACCTCTGGTTGAGCAATATTCCAGTTTTGAAAAAGGGACTTTAGAGAAAGTTACTGAACTGCGCCAGAACATTATGAACCTGAATATTCAGGATGCCGATATTGCCCAGTTACAACGGGTTGAAAACCTAAATAAAGAACTGATGCGCAGCCTGAATGTGGTGATTGAAAACTACCCTGAACTAAAAGCAAATGACATTTACCTGAAAATGATGAATGAAATTGAAGAACAGAATGAAAATGTCGGTGCTGCGATTACCATCTACAACCGTAATGTCGAACTCTTCAATAATCAGATCCAGATTTTCCCGCATAATATTATCAATAACATGTTTCTCAAAAAGAAAGCAGTACGCCCTTTCCGTGACCAGACCGTGAGTCAGAACTTTGACTATCGTCCAAACTTCCACTGAGAAAAATCATTACATTTTATAGTTTTAGATTTGCAATCCATTGGCTTATGATGAAATAGCGAGAGATAAAGCAATACACTTATAAAACCTAATAAAAAGAATAAAAAATCATGCTGGATTATTTAGAACACTTGCAACAGATGCTGGTCAAGGACTTTTATCAGCTGTATGACCGCTATCAGGATGATGAAATCTATGCCTGTAGTCTGGTCTTTGATGAATTTTTACTGCTGGATGATCTGGCGATTTCCACAGAACGTAGCTTTTTTCAGGACCCTGAAGATCCACAGCAATATCTGGCCGAACGGGATCGCTGGAATGTACGAAAATGGCGCTATAAAAGCCAAAGCTCTTCACAATCTGAACTCGTGCCTTTTAAAACTTTGCTGGCAGAGTATTTTACAACCCAGCATAGTTTTGGCCATCCTGTCTTAGCCCAGCAAAAACAGATTCCTGCTACTCACTTGGATTTACTGCTAGAAACTTTTAAGCAAACCAAACATAAACTATCTGAAGCTTATGGTCTGGATCTAGATTCGATTATTTTTTTCCTCAGCGTTCCGCCCCAACCCGAATGTGAATGCCAATCGGCACTTGAACTCAATTCTGACAGTCGCTTATTGCAGGACTTTTTAGCTTCCAGACAGACCCTGTCTCAATCGACAGTCAATAAGCGTTTAAAACTCTCGCAAAGTGACAAAGACATCCTGATCGACCTGGAACAAATGCTCACGATAGAGCCTTATGACTATTTGCAAGTGGCGCAGGATGCCTATTTACTGACGCTGGAATCTTATTTTGTCAACAGCAATATCTATATCCAAAAACTGATCCAGCATATTGCTGCCATGGCGGCTGAACCCGATGGTAGCTGTGCCTTGAGCCGGGAAGAAATCATGCAGCGTTTACAGCAGTTTTCTGCAAATTCACCTCTTTCACCTGATATTTCCCCTATTCATCGATAAATAAAATTACAGAGTGAATTCTCTACAATGCTGGCGTTTAAGGTCAGAATCAAGGAAAATAGCGCCCTTTAATTCGCATTAGTAATCAGCGAACTGTTTTTTCGCCTTGATTTGGAACTCTTATGAAGTTTGAAAAATTAGGTCAGTCGGGTCGTGCCCGTCGTGGTCGTTTAACGCTTGAACATGGCGTAGTAGAGACACCCGTCTTTATGCCAGTTGGTACTTATGGCACCGTCAAAGGCATGTTGCCACGTGATGTTGAAGGCATTAAAGCGCAGATTATCCTCGGTAATACCTTCCACTTGTACCTGCGCCCGGGTCTTGAAGTCATCAAGCAGCATGGTGGCCTGCACGGTTTCATGAAATGGGACAAACCGATTCTGACTGACTCAGGCGGCTTCCAGGTCTTCAGTCTGGGTGCAATGCGCAAGATTGAAGAAAAAGGCGTGACCTTCCGCTCCCCGATCGATGGTTCAAAAGTTTTCCTTTCACCTGAAATTTCGATGGAAATTCAGCATACGCTGAACTCCGATATCGTGATGATTTTTGATGAATGTACGCCTTATCCAGCGACCCATGAAGAAGCGCAAAAATCTTTGCAGCTGTCTTTACGTTGGGCTGAGCGCTGCAAGAAGCATCATCATGATGAACTCAAAAATAAAAATGCCCTGTTCGGGATTATTCAGGGCGGGATGTATGAAGACCTGCGTGATGAATCCTTAAAAGGCCTGCTTGAGATTGACTTCGACGGTTATGCGATTGGCGGTCTGTCTGTCGGTGAACCGAAAGAAGAAATGATCAAGGTGCTGGATTATCTTCCGAACAAAATGCCGGAAAGTAAACCGCGCTACCTGATGGGTGTCGGCAAACCGGAAGATATCGTTGAAGGTATCCGCCGTGGTGTAGACATGTTCGACTGCGTTATGCCAACCCGAAATGCACGTAACGGTCATTATTTCGTGACCGATGGTCTGGTGCGTATCCGTAACAGCCAATATCGTCATGATCAAAGTCCGCTTGATCCACATTGCGACTGCTATACCTGTCAGAACTTTACCCGCGCCTATCTGTTCCATTTAGAGAAATGTGGAGAAATGCTAGGTTCTATGCTCGGTACCATCCATAACCTGCGTTATTACCAGCGTTTTACCGAAGATATCCGCAACGCGCTGGATAACGGAACTTTTGATGAATTTGTTCAGGACTTTTACGCTCGTCGTGGCCTGGAAGTTCCACCTTGTCCACAAGATTAATCTTTCAGCATTTGCGCTGAGGAAAAAGACAGGGTAAATTGCAAGAATATGTCAATTTATTATCAAGTTGATCACCAGTTTTTTATTTTAGGAAAATGAAATGAGCCTATTTATTTCGACTGCTCACGCTGCAGGTGAAGCTGCACAACAACCGAGCTTGATGGCTAACCTTTTGATGATTGCGGTTTTTGTTGCAATCTTCTATTTCTTGATCTGGCGCCCTCAATCAAAACGTGCCAAAGAGCACCGTGCTCTGGTTGACAGCCTTGGCGTAGGCAGCGAAGTCGTTTTTGCAGGCGGCTTAATGGGCAAAATCACTAAAATTGAGGGTGATTTCGCAGTCGTTGAGCTGAGCCGCGGTGTAGAAGTCAAAGTTCAACGTGCGAGTGTGATCTCAGTTCTGCCTGAAGGCACTTTAAATAACATTTAATCAAAATTAGTCGTGCTCCCCGCACGACTTTTTCATTTTAAGAAGAAAACGAATGCGTTACCCAGCATGGAAATATGTGCTGATCCTGGTTGTCCTGGTGGTCAGTACTTTATATGCCCTGCCAAGTTTGTATCCAGATGAACCTGCTGTACAGATTTCGGGTGCCAAAGCCGGTACTCAGATTGACGCAGGCATCGTACAAAAAGCAGAGCAGATTTTAACAACTGAAAATATTGCAACTCACGACAATAGCTTTAGTAATAACGCTGCTTTATTACGTGTAGATTCAAGTGAAGCACAGCTGAAAGCCAAAGAAGCTTTACGCCGTGGTTTAGGTGATGAATACGTCGTAGCACTTAACCTTGCTCCAACCACCCCAGAATGGCTACAGAAAATTGGTGCCAAACCAATGAAACTGGGTCTGGACTTACGTGGTGGTGTTCACTTCCTGCTTGAAGTGGATATGGACAAGGCGATTGCACAGCGCATGGACACCTCTGCAACTGACCTGCGTCGCCAGCTGCGTGATAACAACTTGAAATTCAATAGCCTGAATTTAAGCAACAACACCATTGTTGTGCAGTTTGCCAATAATGATGATCGTGCTGCTGTCATGGATTTCTTGCGCCGTAATGGCAATGAATTCAACCAGCAGGCCGTGGCGACTGAAACCGGTTCGACTTTACGCCTCAACTATACCGATACGCGTAAGCAAGAAATCGAATCTTATGCGGTGAACCAGAACTTAACTACTTTACGTAACCGTATTAACGAGTTAGGTGTGGCTGAAGCATTGGTACAAACCCAAGGCAGCAACCGTATTGTGGTTGAACTACCGGGTGTACAGGATACCGCAGAAGCAAAACGTGTCTTGGGTCGTACAGCGAACCTGGAATTCCGTCTGGTGTCTGATCTGAATGATCAATACATCGATCCTTATACTGGTCAATTAAATGGTACAGCTCCAGCAGGTACTCAGGCATTTGCTTATGAATCTCTGGACAGTGGTCGTCAGTTATTGCTGAACCGTAACCGTATTTTGACCGGTGAACGTGTACAAAATGCATCTTCTGGCTTTAGTCAGGATACTGGCGGTGCTGAAGTTAATATTACTTTGGACAGCGCTGGCGGTAAATTGATGGCAGATGCCACACGTAATGCCGTAGGCAAACGTATGGCGGTACTGTTCATCGAGAACAAGCAAAAGATCAGCTACGTAGAGGACCCGGCAACTGGTGCACAAACTGAAGTGCGTACACCATATACTGAATCTGTGGTGATTAACGCTGCAACCATTCAGGCAGTATTGGGTTCTCAATTCCGTATTACCGGTCTGGACTCACCTCAGGAAGCTTCTGAGCTTGCCTTGATGCTACGTGCCGGTGCGCTGGCTGCGCCTATGTATTTCGTTGAAGAACGTGTGATTGGTCCAAGTCTGGGTCAGGAAAATATTGATAAAGGCGTATTGTCGACTCAAATCGGTTTCATCTTAGTTGCAATATGGATGGTCGTATTCTTCCGTCTATTCGGTGTCATTGCCAACTTCGCACTGGTCGTTAACCTGGCAATGATTCTGACTGTCATGTCATGGATTGGTGCTTCCCTCACCCTGCCGGGTATTGCCGGTATCGTAATTACCATCGGTATGGCGGTCGATGCCAACGTATTGATCTGTGAGCGGATACGGGAAGAAATGAAATGGGGCGCCTCGCCGAAACAGGCAATTGTGGCCGGTTATGATCGGGCCTATAACACCATTTTCGATTCGAACTTAACTACCTTCTTGGTAGCGTTCATTCTGTTCGCAATTGGTACCGGTCCGATCAAAGGCTTTGCTGTCACCCTGATGATTGGTATTGTCTGCTCAATGTTTACGGCGATTACCGTAACCCGTGCGATCGTACAGATCATCTATGGCAAAAAACGTAACTTGAAAAAGTTGAGCATTTAGGAGATCGACGATGACTGAAAATACTCAACTGAATCAGAAACAGTACGGTCGCCCTGAAGATGAACGTATCATTCCGTTTATGAAGATTGCATTGCCTGCAGCAGTGTTCTCTATCATCCTGACGGTTGCCAGCATCTTCTTTATTGCGACCAAAGGCTTGAACCTCGGTCTGGACTTTACCGGTGGTGTATCAGCAGAGCTGAACTATACCAATCCAGTAAAATCGGAAGATGTGACTCAGGCACTCAGCAAAGCTGGCTTTGATGATGCGGTCGTGCAGACTCTGGGCTCGGAACGTGACCTGATGGTACGTATGCCGGTTCAGGAAGATATTGAAGCAGAAGACCTTACCAAAGCCATTACCGCAGCCGTTCAGCTGCCCGGCAATGCAGCTCAGGTGCCTAAGGTCGATGTAGTCGGTGGACAGGTCGGTAACGAGCTGTATGTGCGTTCTGCGGGTGCAGTTGCCCTTGCCCTGTTGCTAATGCTGGTCTATGTCACTATCCGCTTTGAGTTCAAACTGGCGATGGGTGCTGTACTGTCATTGTTCCACGATATCGTGGTGACGATTGGTATCTTTGCCATGATGCAGTGGCCGTTTGACCTTACTGTTTTGGCAGCCGTACTGGCGATCATCGGTTTCTCACTCAACGATAACATCGTGGTTTCTGACCGTATTCGTGAGAACTTCCGTAAGATCCGGGGTGCCGAACCTGTTGAAATTATCAATATTGCCTTGACTGAAACCTTACGCCGTACCATTCATACTTCTATGACTTTATTACTGGTTGTAGTGGCCATGATGATCATGGGCGGTGCTGGCCTGAAATGGTTCTCGATTGCGATGTTTGTAGGTGTCTTTGTCGGTACCTATTCTTCGATCTATATCGGTACAGCCTTCGCCCTGTGGCGCGGTCTGAATCGTCAGGACTTTATTGTTCAGGTGAAACCAGAGTTTGAAGACGAAAATCAGCTTCCATAAGCTGCCCGTTTTCAATTTCACTATTCAGCCCATCTTATGATGGGCTGAATTATTTCTGGTCTAAGAAAATTGCTGCGGAGGCACGATGGCAATTACAGGATGGATTTTAGCTACATCAGATTTCTGGAAACTGACCTTGCGGCTTTCATCCAGACTTTGGATCTGATAGCTGTCTTGGCTTTCCGAAATCAGCTCCACAATGAGTTGCAGTCCATTAATTAAATAAAGACACATCAAGCCAGATGGCTGTAAATCAGCTTGCTCATCACAGACCAACCACCAGCCTGCTTTTAGGCTCGGAAAATAATACTGTCCTGTGACCTGAATGGCATAATGCTGAGGTTCCAATTTCAACCAAGATACAAGATTTTCTGCCGAATCTATAACTTCCATTTTAAAGGCTTGCTGCTCAACAACCTGCATCTGGAACAAAGTTATTTTTACAGGACTAGATGCCATTTCAATGACAGGTGCTTGAGCACGATCCAATATTAAACTTTCTAAACTCAGTTGCTGTTCCAGCTCGCGTGCAGCCTTTTCTCCAATCTGGCGCTTACTGTTCAATAGCTGGGTAATATAGGCTGCAGACAGACCAAAATGCTCGCAAATCTCTTTGCCATTTTTAAACTGCTGGCTATCAATCAACTGATCAATCACTTTGGCCAGATTATTTCGTCTCAGTTCAAATATTTCCGTGGCACTCATGTTTATTATTTGCTCTTTTCTCTCTTCAGCACACCTTATAACAAAAAAGCCCGCAATTGAATTGCAGGCTTTTCTAATCATGCCTAAAAAGAATCAGTTGCCTTGTACCAGACGGCGGGCACTGATAATTCCCGGCTGCTGTTCAAGACGGGCCAATAGTTTGGAAAGTTGAGCCAAGCCTTTGACTTCAATCAACAGTTTCATATTGGCAATACCATCTGCTTCAGAAATAGTATTTACCTGACGGATATTGATCTGATCCGAGAAAATCACCTGAGTCAGATCTTTGAGCAGACCACGACGGTCATAGGCTTCCACCACGATCTGTACACTTTGGCCACGAGTCGGCTGCATTTCCCAGTCGGCTTCTACTGCACGCTCCGGTTCTTGGCTGATCATACGTACATAATCCGGACAAGCTACCTTATGGATGCTTACACCGCGATTCAAGGTAATATATCCCGCAATCGATTCACCATGCACCGGCTGACAGCACTGGGCTACATGCAGTTCAACGTTATCCAGACCATCAATTAGAATACCATGTGCAGACAAGGTATGGCTGGCACGCGGATTCAAGGCTGGTTTCAGCACCAGTTCAGGCTCATCCTGATCCAGATGCATATGGCGATTGACCTGATTGATCAGAGCATGCAGGCTAATATCACCATTCACCAGACCAATCATAATATCTTCGCCACTCTTCACATTGAAATGGTTGCAATAATCACCCAAGTCGATTGATTTTGGATGAATTGCCAGACGTGCCAATTCTTTATTCAGAATTTCACGACCCACTTCCAGATTCTTACTGCGATCTTGCTGACGGAACCAATGACGTAACTTGTCACGGGCGCGTGCAGTCTTGATATAACCCAGCGAATTGACCAACCAGTCCCGATTTGGTTCACGGTCTTTCTTGGTCAGAATCTCGACCTGTTCCCCGGTTTTCAAGGCATAGGTTAAAGGCACATAGCGCTGGTTGACCCGAGCCGCATAGCATTTGTTGCCGACTTCTGTGTGCACGTGATAGGCAAAGTCGAGTACGGTTGACCCCCGTGGCAACTCTTTAATATCACCATCACGGCTGAACACATAGATTTTTTCGAAGCCTTCAAAATCTTGAATGTGTTCAAAATTTTCAACTTCCTCTTCTTCATCTTTATGCGCACTGGCTTCATTGCGTTCTTGATAATGCTCAATCACTGCACGCAGGGAATGCAGACGATGATTAAAGGAAGTATCGGTATTTTTCGAACCTTCCTTATAGTTGAAGTGCGAGCATACGCCAAGCTCGGCCTCTTCATGCATCGTATAAGTACGAATCTGCACTTCAAGTGACTTGTTTTCCGCAATCACAGCTGTGTGTAAAGAGCGATAACCATTGGCTTTCGGATTAGTAATATAGTCATCAAACTGATGCGGGATATGTCGCCACAATTGATGTACGATCCCGAGCGTGTGATAACACTCAGGCACACTTTTCACCAATACACGCAGTGCACGGATGTCATACAGCTGGTCGAAGCTCAGGCTCTTGCTTTTCATTTTTCGATAGATCGAATAAATGTGCTTCACCCGGCCGTTAATTTCAGCTTCAATGCCGTGTTCTGCCAGCTCTTCACGCAATTTATCAATCACGAACTGAATATATTGTTCGCGTTCCAGACGCTTTTCATTCAGCAAAGAGGCGATTTCTTTATAGCGTTCCGGCGCCAGATAGCGGAAGGCTAGATCTTCGAGTTCCCATTTCAGCTGGGCAATCCCGAGACGATGCGCTAAAGGAGAATAAATGGTGAGAATTTCTCGTGCGACCCGTTCTTGCCGTTCACGTGAAGAATTAGCCAGCTCACGCAGTGCATAGGTACGTTCTGCCAGCTTGATTAACACGACGCGGACATCTTCTGTCACTGAAATCAGCATCTTGTAAATGCCAGATAGGTGCTCACGCTGGTTATTATTGAAGTGGTCTTCCAGGCGTTTATTTTTTTCAATCAGCTCAGACAGCTTACCCATGGACAGCGTGCCTTTGACCAGGCTGTAGACCTGTTCACCGAATTTTTCCTGCACTTCTACCAGTGGCATGACGCCTTCACGTACTGCGCGGTAAAGCATGGCAGCAGACAAGGTATCTTCATCAACATAGAGATGCGCGAGAATATCCGCCATTTCAATACCGGTATAGAAGGTATTAGAGCGATGCTGAACCGTACTTTGTAGCTCTTTTTCTAAGGTTAAACGGGCAACTTCTTCGAGCTGCTTCAGGGGAGCCCCGTCTAATATGCCACGAACCCGATCTAACCATTCAGTCAGATCCTGCTGTGCTTGTTCGGCATGTTCTACAGTCGCCTCCTGTGACAACTCATTGAGCCGCCCAGGCAGTTGCTCACGTACTGTGACCATACCCTTCTCCTACTTTTAGATACATCATCTCTTTGATCGTTTATTTAATTTTCTTTTTCGAACAAGGCAATCGACTCGACATGTCCGGTATGCGTAAACATATCCATCACACCGGCTTTGGTTAGCTGATAACCCTGTTGTACCAGTAGCCCTGCATCTCTTGCGAGCGTAGCGGGATTACATGACACATAAACGATTCTTTTGGCACCAAATTGAGGGATATAATGCATAACTTCTTCTGCTCCAGCACGTGGCGGGTCGATTAATAATGCATCAAATCCTTGATTTGCCCAAGACTGGTGCGAAAAATCTTTGGTTAAATCTTGTGAATAGAACGAAACTTGTGCAATACCATTATGGTTAGCATTTTCTGCACCGCGTTGCGCCATTTCCTCACTCCCCTCAACCGCAACCACCCGACCAGATGCACCAACACAACGCGCCAGTGGCAAAGAGAAGTTTCCTAATCCACAAAACAGATCCAGAACGCGTTCGCCTTGCTGTAATTGAAGCAAATCACATGCCAAGCGAACCATCTGCGGATTGATCGTTGAATTGACCTGAGTGAAGTCCAATGGATTAAAACCGAATTCCACATCAAAGTCATCAAGACCATAGTGTAAGCGTGCTGCCTGTTCAGGCTCATCAATCCGCTTCAAATAATCTTGACCTGCAGGTTGCAAATAAAGCTGCCAACCTTTCTCTAACGTAAATTGGCGTAATCGGTTGACATCTGTTACCGATAATTCTGCAGTTTCACGAATAAGCAACGCAATGTCATGATCACCCATAGCCAATTCTATATGACCAATATCTGCCTGACCATCGAGACTTTGGAGCAATTGTTTAAGACGTGTAACCGATCCAAACTCGCGATCTAGAATCATGCAGCGGTCAATCGAGGTCAGCTTATTGGACTGGTTTTCACGAAAACCAACCACCAGCTTGTCTTTTTGAGGCAGATAACGTACCCCAATCCGGGCTTTACGACGGTAGTCTTCACGTTGTGAACGTAGCGGTGGCAGCCATTCTTCAGGCTGAATCCCGGCAAAATGCTGCAAATGTGATTTCAGAACATCCTGCTTAAGTTCAATTTGGGCATCTGGATGGATATGCTGCATATTGCAGCCACCACAAACGCCAAAATGTGGACACACAGGTTTGGCCCTGATCTCGGACGCCTCACTGAGCAACTCAAGGCTATCTGCCTCTTCCAGTTTTTTGACTTCACGGGTAATGCGGGCACGAACGGTTTCACCTGGCAAGGCATAACGGATAAAGACTTTCTTGCCATGCTTTTCAAGCGGATTGTCCGGATGTGAACCATAGTGAGCGATGCCACGTCCTTCATGTGAGAGTGATTCAACCTGAAAAATATACTCGGATTGCGGTGCTGGACGTGGTTGTGCTCGACGTTTCATGAAAACCTAGGATGTGGAGATGGGAAAATCAAAACGGGTAAATTCAGTTCTTTGTGAGGTTTCACGCCAGACTGATAAAAAATCTGCATGTTGCGGCTGGGTATGCAGGTATTGAATCGTACTCTGCACCAGATGCTGATAATCAGGCAACATCAATTGGCCCTTTAGCAACAGCCAGCGAATATAGACCAACCAAGTATTGAGCACATCACCTTCGCAATAGCTGGTGAGTTGGCTCCATTGCTGGTTACGTACATATTCAGGTACATGATAGCCACCATCACCACGCTTGCCTGGATAACCCAATAAATGAGCAACATCATCCAGTTTCTGAAAATGACGGGCATGAAACATGGCCATAACATCCATCAAATCGACGTGACGCTGATGGTAACGATTCTGGTAGTTATTATAACGCTTTTGCGTATCAATTTCGCCCTCATCGAACAGACTTGGGGCAGATAAGCCATGATACATGGCCCGATAAAGAATAACCGGCAGGTCAAATTGTGAGCCATTCCAACTGACTAGCGTCGGATGACGCTTGTCAAAAATGGATAAGAATTTTTTTAAAATCTCTGCTTCGCTGTACTGTTCACGGCTGAAAGAAAACAGGCGCATGCCCTGTTCATCCATCCATAAACCGGAAATACAGACAATCTCATGCAGTGGCAGACGCTGAAAATCCGAGCCTGATTCCTGACGGCGTAATTTGGTCAGGGCCTGATCCAGATCAGCCTCGGGCAGATCCAGAGCAAACAGATGCGCGCCTGATTTAAGATCGGTTTGGGTTTCAATATCGAAAGTTAAAACAGGCAGGCGCATAAAAGATTTCTCAAAAATTATTCAGGGTCTTGTACAGAGAACAAGCCTGTAGACAGGTAACGGTCACCACGGTCACAGATAATACATACAATCACTGCATCTGGATTTTCTTCTGCAAGCTTGATGGATGCCCAAACTGCACCGCCAGAAGATGTACCGGCACTGATACCTTCTTTTTGTGCCAATTTACGCATAGTACGTTCCGCTTCAATCTGTGGAATATCGATAATATGGTCGATACGACTACGATCGAAAATCGTTGGCAAATATTCTTCTGGCCAGCGACGGATACCGGCAATGCTAGAACCATCAGATGGTTGTAGGCCCACAATCTGAATATCCGGATTCATTTCTTTCAGATATTTAGATACGCCCATGATCGTACCTGTAGTACCCATTGAGCTGACAAAGTGCGTAATCTTGCCGCCAGTTTGCTGCCAGATTTCAGGACCTGTGGTCAGGTAATGTGCTTCGACATTGTCCGGGTTACCAAACTGGTTTAACACCAGACCTTTACCATCAGCCTGCATTTGCAAGGCCAGATCACGTGCACCTTCCATGCCCTGCTCTTTGGTCACTTCAATCAGTTCAGCGCCATAAGCACGCATCGCGTCCTTACGTTCCTGACTCATGTTATTCGGCATAATCAGCTGCATTTTGTAACCGCGCATGGCCGCAACCATCGCCAATGCAATCCCTGTATTTCCGCTGGTCGCCTCAATCAAGGTATCACCCGGTTTGATCTGTCCGCGCTTTTCCGCCTGCATGATCATGTTATACGCTGGACGGTCCTTGACCGAGCCTGCCGGATTATTTCCTTCGAGTTTTGCGAGTACTGTGGCTTGAGTGTGACTAGCCAGACGCTGCAAACGCACCAGTGGCGTTTTGCCTACATAATGGTCCAGTAAAAATTCGTCTGCTTGAAAATCAGGGGTGGTATTACTCATTATTTGCACCTATATCGAGGTGCGGCTATTGTATGAAAAAATGCATTTTCCTGCACCCATTTATAGCAGTGCTTTTGCATAAAACTGTATAAATCACGATCGGCATGGCCAATTCGTCCTGTTTTAGCTTGATAAAACTCCTTAATCATGACAGTGACTTAGCTCACCTCGCCTCCTGAAAAGATTTACTCAAACCCCAATAATGACTGTTCAGCATAATGGTTCTTATTTTCTGCCTTAATCTGGAGCTTTATAAAAATAATGCTGAAATTTTAACAGTAGATTTAAAGCATGCTAATATGCAAAGCATAAGGAAAATACTGCTTGAATCATGTCAAATATCAACAAAAAGCTGTTTAAACGCCTACACTTAAATCATGCTTATGGACAGCTGATTGCACTGATTTTTGTACCCATTACTATTCTGGCCTGTGTCGGCGCTGCTCTGGTCATTTCAGAGACTTCCAATGCCGCTCGTGCCCAGCAAAAGCAGATGGCCATTGCGATTCTGACCCGTTTTCAGGCCACGTCTGAATATGCGCTGGACATTTTGAGCCTGTACCCATGGCAATATGAGCAGGCTCATGATGCCATGCAAAATATGCTGAATGAAAAGCATCTGGTTCGTGCGGCTATTCTGGATGAAAATGGCAAAAGTAAACTCGGCATTGGTTTTCAGGAACAGGCGCCTTGGCCGGACTTTAAAAAAGATGGCAATTTTGTTGGCCCGATCTTAGATAAAAACAATCATATTTATGCAGTCAAAGTAAATGAAAATGGCATGAATGCAGGCTGGCTGGCGATCGAACTGGACAATCAGCCCTTAGAAATTGCCCGCTACCGGGTCTTGATCGTTTTGATTGCGACCGGCTTATTGACCTTATTGCTCTTGTTGTTATGTCTGAATTTCTATTCACGTCGCTGGATTGCGCCGATGTATGAGATTCGCATGCAGCTGCAACGCCTGAATGCCGACACCCTAGATCAGCATATGGTGATTAACAGTACCGGTGAACTGCGTCTTTTGCAGCGTGATATTGCCAATGTGGTGAAACGTCTACATTTCAGTTTTCTGGAATTGCGCGAGCATACCGAACAGACCGAAGATGATTTGCGCCGTACTCTAGATACTTTAGAAGTTCAAAATATTACTTATCGTCAGGCACGTGACCAGGCGATTTCGGCCAACCAGGCCAAGTCGGTATTTCTGGCCAATATTTCCCATGAATTACGCACACCCTTAAACAGTATGGATGGTTTTATTCACCTGCTGCTGCGTCAAGGCAATCTTAGCAATGAGCAAAGCCTGTATTTGCAGACCATCCGCAAATCTTCTGCACATTTGCTGGCCCTGATCAATGATGTACTGGATTTCTCCAAGATTGATGCTGGCAAACTGGAACTGGAAACTGCACCTTTTGATCTGGAAGAAGCTATCTTTGATGTGATGGACATGCTCTCGCCACTGGCTGCACAGAAGCATATCGATATGGCGTTCTATTTTGCAGACAATGTACCGAAACATGTGATTGGTGATGTACTACGCTTTAAGCAGATTCTGACCAACCTGATTTCTAATGCGATCAAGTTTACTCCAGACGGCGAAATCATTGTTCGGGCACGCATGGAGCACGATGATATTGGGCAATGTCTGCTGCATTTCAGTGTTCAGGACAGCGGCATTGGCCTGAGCGGAACTGACCGTAAAAAACTGTTTGAATCCTTCTCGCAAGGCGATACCTCGGTCACCCGCCAATTCGGCGGTACAGGTTTAGGCCTGGCCATTTCCAAACAACTGGTCCACTTGATGCATGGTCAAATCGGATTTGAAGATAATCAGGAACGTGCTCCAACAGAAAAAGGCTCAACCTTCTGGTTTACCGCCCAATTCCCGGTGGATGAAGATATTATCCATGAGCACCCGGATTTCAGTGATCTGACGGTTGTGTCTTATCTCGCCCATCCGGCAACAGCGAATGTATTAAGACATTATCTGGAAAATTATCACGTTAAACATATTGAATCGACATCCATTCTGGATCTGTTTAGCCGTCTGAACCATTTACAAAATATTGAGAATACCTGGCTGATTGTTGACCATAGTGGTGATAGCCAAGCCTTACTGACAGAAATTCGTTCTCGCTATCAGGGACATCTGGCTGTGTATGGTTATCAAATGCAGCTTGATCCGAACATGCTGAATGATCATCGTGCCCGTGCTCTGCATCAGCCACTCAGTCGTAGTGCCCTGATTCAGCTACTCGGCAATCAACCCGTCTTTGATCAGGAACAGCATGAAGACTTTAATGGCCAGGGACTGCATATCCTTGCCGTTGATGACCATCTGCCGAACCTGATTGTTCTGGAGGCCTTGCTAGCCGAACTGAATGTGACCACAACCAAAGCCATTAGCGGACAGGAAGCGATTGATATCATCCAGAGCCGTTATGAACAGGGTCTGCCATCTTTTGATCTGATATTTATGGATATCCAGATGCCAGTGATGTCCGGTATCGATACCACCCGTGCAATCCGTTCACTGGAATCAACTTTTGAAAATCATCAGCGTCTGCCGATTATTGCCCTGACAGCACATGCCCTTTCCGACGAGAAGCAAAAACTGTTACAAAATGGTATGGATGATTATGTCACCAAGCCTATTCAGATTGATCAGATCGTGCAGATCCTGACGCAGTGGACGACTGAAAGTTTTAAAAAGATTCCAGTGCTGGAACGTGCCAATGTCATTGATGCGCTGGATCCGAATATTCTGGATTGGCAACAAAGCTTGCAACTGGCAGCCAATAAAGAAGATCTGGCAGTCGATCTGCTTAGCATGCTGGTCGACAGTTTTGAAAAAGAGCTGGATGAAATTAAGCAATTAATTGAGCTGGAAGATTTTCCGCAGCTGGAACATGTTTTGCACCGTCTCTATGGGGCTACCCGTTACGTCGGCACACCGACTCTGCAAAAAGTTACCGGAAGTTTTGAGCAGTTTGTCTCGACCTTGCGTAAGGAACGCCGTAAGGCCGATGACAGTTTTGTTCAGGAAGTACTGAAATATCTGGATGAACTGAAAGCAGTGATTGAGCAGGTAGAACAGGCAGCTCAGCAAATTTTAAACAAGCATAGTGGTTAAAAAATTACTGTTTTACTTACTCATATCTGTATGACTGCACTGTCATGCAAGCACAGATTGCTCATGCTATGCTCGCTTACAGAAAAATTAAGGATGAATACCATGTCACTTGTACGCTTTGAAAAAAATAATGGAATTGCCACGGTTACTCTCAGCCGTCCAGATAAACGTAATGCCATGAGCTTTGCCCTGCTGCGTGAACTGGTGCAGATTGCGAACCGGATTAAAAAAGACAAGTCGGTGCGGTGTGTCATTTTAACCGGTGAAGCGCAGGTCTTTAGTGCCGGCATTGACTTGGCCGATTTAAATAATCCTAAAAATCGGGCCTATGCGGCCTGGGAACTGATTCGTCCTGGACAGAGCTTATTTCAGAAAGCTTTTCTGGTCTGGCAGGAACTGCCTGTACCCGTCATTGCAGCCATTGAAGGTTTCTGCTTTGGTGCAGGTATGCAACTTGCGTTGGCTGCGGATATCCGAATCGCCCATCCTGCGACCAAAATGTCAATTATGGAAACTCGTTGGGGTCTAGTACCAGATATGGGGCTAACGCGTTCTCTCAAAGGTCTGATCGGGATTGATTTGGCCAAAGAGCTGACTTTAACCGCACGTATTTTTGAAGGTGCCTATGCCAAAGAAATTGGTCTGATCACCCATGTCGATGAGCAGCCATTAGCAAAAGCACAGGCTTTGGCTGAAGAAATGTCACAACGCTCTCCAGATGCCTTGATGGCCTCTAAATTTGTGCTGGATGCGATGGAACACAAACCCAACAAGTCACTGCGTATGGAAAAAATCTGGCAGCTTAAACTGTTACTCGGTAAAAACAGCCAACTGGCACGTAAAAAGGATAAAGATCCGGACGTGCAGTTTGTGCCACGTCAATATCGATAATTATGGCTGAAGCAAAATCAAAAGATGAGAGATAAAATGCAATTCGATCGTGATAGCAAAATTGCCTTTTTAGGTATGGGACTCATGGGTAGCCGCATGGCAACCCGACTGCTGAAAGCTGGTTTCCAAGTTGCAGTCTGGAACCGCACGGCCAGTGCCTGCGATCCATTGCTTGCACTGGGAGCCACTCCGCTATATCTAGATCAAATTGCAGATTATCCCGTTATTCTGACCTGTCTGGCAGATGATGCTGCGGTGCAATCGGTCTTTGAGCAGATTCAGCCCTATCTGGTGGCTGGTCAGATCATTGTCGATTTTTCCAGTCTTTCCATACATCAAACTAAAAATCTGGCTGAACAAGCCCAAGCTAAACAAGCCACTTGGATTGACTCTCCTGTATCTGGCGGTACAGTCGGTGCAGAACAAGGCACGCTAGTGATCTTCGCTGGCGGTGATGCAGAAACTATTACCGCACTTGATCCAATCTATAAGGTGCTTTCACAACGTGTCACTCGCATGGGTGATACTGGAACCGGTCAGGCGACTAAAATCTGTAATCAGCTGATTGTGGCAGCGAATAGCACCTTGATAGCTGAGGCAGTGGCTTTGGCTGATCGTGCCGGTGTGGATACTGCCCTGCTTGCACTAGCATTAGCCGGTGGTTTTGCTGACTCCAAGCCTTTTCAAATTCTAGCCCCACGTATGGCCAGCCAGACGTTTGAACCCGTGCAATGGAAAGTGCAGACATTGTCTAAAGACCTGAACAATGCTGTGCAACTGGCAGCTACTTTATCTTTGGATATTCCTGTGGCCAGCCAAGCCCTGTCTCAACTCAAAACCCATCAGCAAGACGGATTTGCTGAAGCCGATCTAGCCACTGTTATCAAGCACGTAGACCGCTAATATTACATTTCAATATTCTGACTTGAGCAAGGAAAAGCCCATGACCAAACTCGCCGTTAACCTCTCCATGATTTTCACGGAAGTACCGCTCTTAGAACGTTTTGCCTTGGCTCATGCGCACGGTTTTAAGCATGTGGAAATCCAGTTCCCCTATGAACTGAGTATTGAGCAGATTCAGCAGCAGCTTCAGTTACATGATCTTGATATCTGCCTGATTAATGTGCCTGCTGGTGATCTGATGCAAGGTGGACACGGTCTGGCCGGTATCCCTGGACAGGAAATCGAGTTTCGTCATGCCATAGAGCAAGCCATTCAATATGCGACTGCTCTGAATGTGCCGAGTGTCAATATTCTGGCCGGCAAACAGCCACTGGATTGTGACCTGCTTCCTTGCCTGAACACCTTGGCGAGTAATCTGAAAATTGCCTGCTCCATGCTCTCTGATTATCAGATTCAGCCAGTCTTTGAAATGATCAACGGTCAGGACATGCCACGTTTCCTGATTCAGAATGTGGCTCAAGCTCAGGAGATGCTGGAAGCGGTTAATCATTCTGCCTTGAAAATGCAATATGACTGTTATCATATGGCCATGATGGGTGAAGATGTACTGGAAGCCTTAAAAGAAAATATTGCAGAGATTGGTCATATTCAGTTTGCAGACTGCCCGGGGCGTCATCAACCCAATACCGCATCCATTCCATATTATGAGATTTTTCAATGGTTAGAGAATAGCCAATACAGTGGTTATGTCGCAGCCGAATATAAACCTCTGGGGACTTCGGGAGAATCCTTTGGCTGGAAAGAACAGTTCTTCCCGGAGTATGACTAAAGCGACGGAAGGTGCATTTGAAATTTTGGGCTAAAACCGCTATATTAGATCATGCATAATTGTTAGGAAATTATACTCCCTATGAATTTAGAACCATCGCCCAGCGCTTCTAATTCTCACGATCACACTATGAATTCTCATGCACAAGCAGTAAACGCATGCTTGAAAGTTGTACATGCAGCCCTCGAAGATGTAAAGGCTAAAGAAGTTGTTCAGCTTGATGTGGCTAGCATCAGTAACGTGGCAGATGCCATGGTGATTGCAAGCGGTACATCAACCCGCCATATCAAATCACTTGCAGATAATGTTGCTGAAGAAGCACGTAAAGCAGGTTTCCGTCCGCTTGGTATCGAAGGCGAACGTGATGCAGAATGGATCCTGATTGATCTAGGTTTTGTTGTAGTGCACTGCATGCTGCCTACAGCGCGTAAATTCTATGACCTAGAAAGCCTATGGCGCAATCCTGCAGATTCTGTAGCATAAATATCGAATATTCAAAAAAAGCGACCTATGTAGGTCGCTTTTTTATATCATTTAACTTGAATCAAACTAGGGCGTGTCCTCATTTGAAGAATTGGTTTTAAATACTTAAAATCCTCCTTTAAGCTCTTTTCATTTCTATATTTTTTCAATGGCACGTACTCTTCTCACCGATGATATTTGGCAGCAAATTCAAGATACTATGCGATTACACGGTTGTTACTGTTCAAAAAATAGTAGAAATATCATGGAAGCCATCTTATGGAAACTACGTACGGGTGCGACATGGCATGATATTCCTCAAGAACTTTGCCCTTGGCAAACTGCTTACAATCGCTTTAATCGCTGGGCAAGTAAGGGATTATGGGATAAATTTTTTTTAGATTACGAGGCATTCTGGATCAGGAATGGGTATTCATTGATGGAAGCTACATACGCGTGCATCAACATGCAAGTGGAGCTCGGCATGGTTTCGAAAGAGCAATTGGACAATCACGCGGTGGACGAACAACAAAAATACATCTTGCAACCGACGCGAATGGATTATCGATTGATTTTAAAATCACTGGGGGTGACGTCCACGACAGTCAAGTTGCAAAACAACTGATTGATATTGTAGGCGAGGCAACTTATCTCATTGCTGACAAGGGGTATGATGCTGAGCACATTAGAATATGTGCCAAGAACAAGAATATGATTCCCATTATTCCATTGAGATCAAACAGTAAGAGATCGAATAAGGAATTTGATAAATATCTATATAAATTAAGACATTTAGTTGAAAATGCTTTTGCGAGATTAAAACATTTCCGTGCTATTGCAACTCGATTTGATAAACTAGCACGCAATTATAAATCTATGATCCGTATAGCCTGCATATTTATTTGGTGCAAAGCCAAATGAGGACACGTCCTAGAAATTTATGGATCAATAACTTTAATAAATTCGTTTTGCTATCAGATTTAATCATTCAGCCCATTTTTTAAACGTTTTGTTGCAATTTTATCTAGACCAATTTTCTAAAAATAAAACACCGTAGCTAATTTTATTTTGTAATTCTTTCCGATTCAGCTTTTATATAGGAGGGAGAATTTATCTATAATTTAAATGGAAAAATCCCCCTTTTGAAAGGGGGATTTTAGATGATCCAGTGAATGGAAAGTCTTAGTGACCTGTACCATTAATCGCTTTGGTCATATCTTCCACAACTTTCTTCGCATCACCGAAAATCATCATGGTTTTGTCGTTATAGAACAGGTCATTGTCCAGACCTGCATAACCGGTCGCCATAGAACGCTTGATGACCATAATGGTACGCGCCTTGTGAGCCTCCAGAATTGGCATGCCGTAGATCGGAGAGTTCGGATCGTCTTTTGCAGCCGGGTTTACCACGTCGTTTGCACCAATGACCAGTACTACGTCAGTTGCCGGGAAGTCCGAGTTGATCTCGTCCATTTCCAGAATGTCTTCATAAGGAACATCAGCTTCTGCAAGCAATACGTTCATATGACCTGGCATACGACCAGCAACCGGGTGAATCGCAAAACGTACAGTCACGCCCTGCTCTTTCAGCAAGTTTGCCAGTTCTTTAACTGCATTTTGTGCACGGCCTTGTGCCATACCATAACCCGGTACAATGACAACGCTGTCTGCATTTGACATTAAGAAGCCAGCATCATCCGCAGAACCTGAACGGTAGTTACGTTGCACTTGTGCACCCGCAGCTGCTGTCGGCGCAGCGGCACCGCCCATCGCACCACCAAACAATACGTTGATGATTGAACGGTTCATCGCTTTACACATGATGTAAGACAGAATCGCACCTGAAGAACCAACCAGCGAACCTGCAACGATCAGCATGTTGTTTTCGAGTGTGAAACCAATCCCTGCTGCTGCCCAGCCTGAGAATGAGTTCAATAGCGAAACCACAACCGGCATATCGCCACCGCCTACTGGTGCAATCCATACCCAGCCAAATGCCAGTGCAAGACCAGTCATTGCCCAGAAAGATGTCATGCTACCTGTCAGGAAGAAGTGAATCCCTGCTGCCAGCATTGCAATAAAGATCAGAGCCTGAATCGGTTTTACCCAGCCACCTGAAATGGTTTTTGCCCATTTCTTTGCAGCCAGCTTACCGTATGCAAATACAGAAGCAGTAAAGGTAATCGCCCCCACAAAACAGCCCACAAACAGTTCAAACAGGTGAACCTTGCTCATTTCATGGAAAGTCACACCATTTGCAGCCAACAGGTCCGGACCCAATTCAACCAGCTTGTTGTTATGGATAATTGCTGCAACTGCAATCAATACTGCAGCCAGACCCACCAGTGAGTGCATAAGTGCCACAGTTTCTGGCATCTGGGTCATTGGTACAGTACGTGCACGCGCAATACCCACCACTGCACCCGCCGCCATGGCTGCAAGAATCATCCAGACTACTGGATTTTCAGCGACAAAGAATGTGGTGACTACAGCAATCGCCATGGCAATCATACCGTAGCGGTTACCTGCAATTGCAGTTTTAGGACCAGACAAACCACGTAGCGTTAAGATAAAAAGAACGGCGCCAATCAGGTAGAACCAATCCGCATACTCTCGAATAAATTCCATGGTTTAACCCTCTTTTTTCTTTTGCTTAGGTTTGAACATTTCCAGCATACGTGCAGTCACGGCAAAGCCACCGAAAATATTAATGCTCGCCAGAAATACTGCGATTGCCCCCAGTACACTCACCACGTTAATGGTCTGGAAATCCACGCTGCCTTCAACGCCCACCATTGGCAAGCCAACAGTTTGAATCATTGCGCCCACGATAATGATCGAAGACAAGGCATTGGTCACCGCCATCAATGGCGTATGTAGTGCTGGTGTTACCCCCCAAACTACGTAGTAACCCACGAAGATGGCCAGGACGAAAATCGTAATTGTTTCAACCATGAGTCTGCTCCTTAACCACGTTTTAACAGCACTTGGCCGCCGTGAGTGACAAGTAGGGCTTTTTGAATTTCATCTTCCTGATTCAGGACAAAGTTCTTATCTGCATCAAAAAGTGTTTCAACAAAGTTATACACGTTACGTGCATATAGCGCTGAAGCTTCAGTCGACACCGTTGATGGGATATTTGGAACACCCAGAATCTTCACACCATTTTCAGTCACAACAGTTTCGCCGCACTTAGAACCTTCCACGTTACCGCCTGATTCCACTGCCATATCCAGAATGACTGAGCCTGGCTTCATCTTGGCTACAGTTTCAGCGCGGATTAAACGCGGTGCATCACGACCTGGTAACAATGCAGTGGTAATCACGATATCGGCATTCGATACCGCTTTATCGACAATCGCGGCCTGATCCTTGATGTACTGTTCACCTGGCATCCAGCCATAACCGTTTTTAACTGCTTCATCAGCACGTGCCTGCTCTTCAGGAGACATTGGCACGTCTAGCCATTTACCGCCTAAAGACTCAACCTGATCTTTGGCAGTCGGACGAAGGTCAGTTGCTTCTACGACTGCACCTAGGCGTTTCGCTGTTGCAATTGCTTGAAGGCCTGCTACCCCGACCCCCATGATCACGACACGAGCCGGTTTCACCGTACCTGCCGCTGTCATCAGCATTGGGAACATGCGCTGATATTCAGCAGCAGCTAAAAGCACTGATTTATAACCTGCGAGATTCGCTTGCGAAGACAATACGTCCATGTTTTGCGCACGTGACAGCGTACGTGGCAAAAGCTCAAGAGCAAATGCAGACACATTCTGTGCCGCGAACTGGTCAAGCTCGGTATTGCGGTATGGGTCAAACATCGCTACAACCGTGGTGTTGGCTGACAGCTTTTGAATTTCCTCACCTTTCGGTGCACGAACTTTCAAAACTATCTGACTACCGGTGTAGGCATCATCCGTAATTTTGGCACCAACTTGCTCATAGGCACTGTCGATGTAGGCAGCTTTAACACCTGCTCCACGTTCGATCACCACACTATGACCAGCGCTGATCAATTTCTTTACTGTCTCAGGCGTCGCAGCGACGCGATTTTCACCGATGACAGTTTCGGCTGGAATTCCAATCTGCATGAGCGTCCCTCAAGCTAATTTTTTCTTAAGTAAACACCGCAATTTACGGTGCTTCCCCTCAGGATGTGTTTTTGTTGAATTTTTGGATTCTAATTAAACTTCTAGAAATTACTACCTATTATTTATTTAATAAATACCCATATTTTGAACTGACGATTCATAAAAATGATGCAGTCATATAGCATTATTTATTAGTTCAGCCTGATTATTTTGATTTGCTGAATTTATAAACGATATTCATTCTCTTGAACGATGACTGTTTTCTTAGTTATTTTTTATTAGATTACTTTTTGTTTTATTTTGTTACATTGATCATTCTGACAGATATTTCATTTTTCCTGCTAAGCAAATCTTTATTTCAAATGAACTGATAAAGCCTAAATTAAGGCACTTTTCTAGGGCAGTTTTCTGTTTTTGACCTTTTTGACAATTTTAATCTATTTTTGAATATTTATTTTTAAACTCTAAAAATACTGTTTTCCTATAACTTTTTCATTTTTCACTCATAAAAAATATGAATTAATGATGAAAAAATTGATTTGAGATTCACTTATTTGACTTATTCAGCTCAAGTCTTAAGACTTACCTGAAATAAGTGAAAAAATATTCTGCAACATTTATTATATTAATACTCAGCCCACCATCAGATTTACAAATTCTTCATTCTGCACCAATTTTGGGCAATCACTGATTCAGATTGAGATCTGTCACTTGGTCTTAAATAAGATGACTTAATACAAAGCGCTTCCAAGTCCATTTTCTCAAGTGAAAAAGTTAAATTTCTAGCGAATTTTCATCTCTTATCAATCCAGAAAAGTACTTTTTTGTGGCATTTCTCTTCTATGAGTTCGAGCACTTTGCACTATTTTTCTACTTTTATCCTGACGGGTTTTCGCCTATAGTGCCTGCAACCTATGCATCATCTTTGATGTTCTTTATAAAAATTCTCCCTGAGCTTAAGGTACTTGCCATGACTCCTCCTCTCGATATCAGTCAAAATAAATCTCTGTTATGGCTGATGGCGATCGCATGTGGTTTATGTGCAGGTGCAAACTATTATTGCCAACCGCTTATCTCCTCGATTCAGCAATATTATCAGGTACCAGAATCCCAAGTGGCGCTGACCGTGACCTTTGCGCAGGTGTCTTATGCCTTGGGCCTGCTGTTTATTGTGCCTTTGGGAGACATGCTGAATAAGTCCAGACTCATTCCTTTTTTGATGTTTGGTGCCGCATTAGGCTTGCTGATCTGTGCCACAGCAGTCAACCTGCCGATGCTCTGGGTGGGCACTATTATTGCCGGGCTATTTTCTGTTGCTGCCCAGATTCTGATTCCATTAGCTACGATGGCTGTCCGACCTGAAAAAACCGGAGAAGTGGTCGGTTTTCTTATGAGTGGCTTATTAGTCGGTATCTTATTGTCGACCAGTATTGCCGGCCTTCTTTCAGACCTGTTTCACTGGAAAACCATTTATGCGCTCAGTAGTATGGCACTGCTGGTTTTGGGCTTTTACTTAAAAGGACAATTGCCCAGCATGCCGCGTATGCGTATCAGCTATGCAGCAATTTTTAAATCCATGGGTATGCTACTGCGTGAGGAACCGCGACTGGGCTTACGCTCCCTGATTGGTGCATGTGCCTTTGCAGCCATGAGCATGCTGTTTTCAACCATTGCCCTGCTGCTGACCCAGAAACCTTTTCATCTTTCTGATGTGATGGTGGGCCTAGTAACACTAGTTGGTGTTTTTGGTGCGCTGTCGACTCAGGTTATTGGCAAATGGGCGGATCGCGGCTATATCAAGATCCTAACCTGGATTGGCTGTTCAATTTTGGCAGGAAGCTGGCTATTTTTATATTTTGGTGGCGTGTCCCTGCTCAGTTATATTCTAGGTTATGCCCTGATTAACTTAGGCCTGGCGATTACTCATAGCTGTAATCAGAACGTGATTTTCCGCTTGCGCCCGGATGCCAAATCACGCCTGAACTCTATTTACATGACGCTGTATTTTATTGGTGGGGCCTGTGGTTCTGCCTTGGGGGTTTATGCCTGGCATCATGGTGGCTGGAGCATGACCTGTCTGTTTGGACTTGGCTTGGCACTATGCGCCACCCTGTTTGCACTAATTGATCAATGGCAGCAGCATCGAGCAAAAGCTTAAACAAATTTAACTGACTTGTACGACTGGGTAATAAGGTTTACCCGAATCCCAAGTCGCTGCATTTTCCAAAAGGATGCAGATAAAAGTGGGCAGTAACCCGGCCAGAACCCGACAGCTGTCTTGAAGTTGCTTGACGTTAAACGAGCTCTGATAAGTCACACCGCCCTGCATAAGCTGATAATGCAAGGTGGAAAGACGGTTAAAAATCACCAATAAAATTTCACTTAAATTTCGTTCCTGTACAGCCTTTTGTATTTTCTGCTTTTGCTGGTCTAATGCTTCACGGCAGCTTTCCAGACTGACTTTATGATGGCGATAATCCCAGAAACCTTGATCGGTATAAGGGCTATCCAGCAGTGCAGAAATTGGCTGGTTGTATTTCTCCCAGACAATATGCTGAAGTTTTTGTTCCACATCTTTTTGACAGAGGGTTTCCAGAAATTGATGCAGGCTTTGTTGATCCTGACGAACCTCTGTTTCTTGTGCATAAATCGAATTAAAACTGATCCACAGGCTAATAAACTTAAACTCTAGTTCCTCATCCAGCTCTAATGCTTTTTTAAACCAACTAAGTCCCCGTTGAATCCGTAAATTAAAATAGTCTGAATGTTGAGGTTTTTTGCTTTTATAAATCTCCTCCAACATGAGCATCGTTATTCTCCTTATTTATCTCGTTTTCTTTATCTTAATCTTAAATATCTCAGAATATAGCATTGCCGAATGACTGGGAGTTTATTTTTTTCAATTCCCACAATTTCTCTTGTTAAATATCTTTATTGGAATAACAGTTATAGATCCTCATGCAGTTCAGCCTTTGATCATGCAAATTTTATGCTAGTATTACGCCCTCTTTTTACAGTACTGCTTTTTTTGAGCAGATTTCCAGCAATTCTTGCTCATTCTTGTACTGCTATTACTCTTCCATTTCATTTAAGGCGTGATTTTGAATGACTGATCTCAGCACCATTGAAAACAAACTTCAACCTCGCATCAGTGTTGCGCCGATGATGGACTGGACCACCAAAGATTATCGTTTCTTTGCGCGCCTGTTTAATCCAAATGTCATTTTATATACCGAAATGGTGACGACAGGTGCCATCATTCATGGCGATGCTAAACGCCATCTGGACTTCAATAAAGAAGAATATCCGATTGTGTTACAGCTCGGCGGTTCCAATCCTCAAGATCTGGCAACTTGTACTAAAATGGCTCAGGACTGGGGTTACAATGAAGTTAACCTGAATGTCGGCTGTCCGAGTGACCGGGTACAAAATAATAAAATCGGTGCCTGCCTGATGGCCGAACCTGATCTGGTCGCAGAATGTATTGATGCAATGCGTAATGCCGTTGATATTCCGGTGAGTGTGAAACACCGCATTGGTATTGATGACATGCATTCTTATGAAGAAATGCTGCATTTTGTGGATACGGTCGCCAAAACCGGTTGCGATAATTTTATCGTGCACGCGCGAATTGCTTTACTCCAAGGTCTTTCACCTAAAGAAAACCGTGAAATCCCGCCACTGCGCTATGAAGATGTTTACCGTCTGAAGCAGGACCGTCCAAAACTGACCATTGAAATTAATGGCGGGATTAAAACCTACGCAGAAACGCTTGAACATCTCAAGCATGTCGATGGCGTGATGATTGGCCGCGAAGCCTATCACAACCCATACCTGTTAGCTGAGCTGGGTCAACTATGGAATCTCGAAGCACCAGACCGTTTTGAAATCATGCAACAAATGCTGCCTTACATTGCCCAACGTATGGCTGAAGGTGCACCATTGTCGATTATTACCCGTCATATTTTAGGTTTATTTCAGAACTTGCCAGGTGCACGTAAATGGCGTCAGGCTTTAAGTGGTGGCAATGCCAAAACGCTAAAAGATGTAGAAACAGCATTATTGAATATTCAGGAAGCCATGCAGCGTACTGAAGATTATCTGCGTGAACATCAAGTTCAGCCTTAAAATCAAAAAGCACCGAGATCCGGTGCTTTTTGATGACCTAAAATAAAAATTAGTGGGTATAGGCCGTAATATTTCCGACCGGAATCGGTTCTTCATCATAGGAAGCCGCTTGCAGGACAGGTTCTGTAACTGAACGGACATCTGGCCCTAACTCAATGCTGGTAGGTTCATTCACAGGTTCTAGATCATCGAGTGATGAAGCCAGTTGTTCCAGTTCACGATCCAGCTGCTGACGATATTTCTCAATCTCGATTTCATCGATAAAGGCAAAAGCATCATCTTCAATTGCCCAGCTATAACCACCATTGACCTTTGAAATTTTGACATTAATGGGATATTCATTTCCCTGATAATTCAGATGTGAAACTGCTTCAAACTCATTGCCTTTGCGATGGCGGATTTTTACATTTACCACAGTCAGACGATAATGCTGATAATTCGGATTGGCATTAAATTCTTGCTGCATTTGTCCTTGAATATTTTTGGCCAGTTCATCAATCGATACAAAATAGCTGCATCCAGCCAGACAGGCGATCATCAATATCATTATGATTTTTTTCATCCCGCCCCCTTATGTGCTTTCACTGCTTTACAGATGTGTAAAACTTTTCATCTTTGGATTATTCTGTGATCCATTTTATACTTTTTTTAAATAAATGAATAAATAAATCCTTAGTATATAAAGTCGTTTTTATTTTTATGTTGTACTGGTTTTTTAACTTCATTGTAAAAAATCCTATAAAAAAGCCCTGAATCAGTCAGGGCTTTAACCGTCATTGAAAACTTAAAAATCATCTTCTGCAGCAGGATCATGGTGCAAGGCATCATGGATCGCTTCAACCAACTGCTGGGCAATTTCCTGTTTAGAGGCCTTGTCCAGATCACGCTTATCCAGATGATAGTGTTCGGCAAAGAATACCGTCATGGCATTTTCATCGGATGCAAAGCCAATATCCGCACGCGAAACATCATTGCAGGCAATCATATCCAGTTTTTTAGCCACCAGTTTGCCCGCTGCATATTCTTCAATATTTCGGGTTTCTGCAGCAAAGCCCACCATAAATGGACGTTTTTCCTGCTGTGCGATGGTCGCCACAATATCCGGGTTCTTTATTAAAGCAACATTCAGCTCATCGCCTGCTTTTTTGATCTTATGCTCAGCTATCTGTGCGACACGATAATCAGCTACTGCAGCGGTCGCAATGAAGATGTCACAACCCTGCTCGAGCATTTGCATGCTTTCATTCAGCATTTGTACTGCAGAAGAAACATTTTTACGTTTGACGCCATTCGGTGTATCTAGGCTCACTGGACCAGCGATCAGGGTCACATTCGCTCCAGCTGCATAACAGGCTGCTGCCAATGCAAAACCCATTTTCCCGGTACTATGGTTGGAAATATAACGTACCGGATCAATCGCTTCACGGGTTGGACCAGCCGTAATCGTGACTTGCTTACCCGCCAGCATGCCAAATTTTTCTGCAATCGCGCGCTGAGCTTTATGAAAATATTCCGTGACCTGACGTGCCAGATCTTCCGGTTCCGGCATACGCCCCAAGCCTACATCACCACAGGCTTGTGAACCAGCATCCGGCATAATCACATGCACGCCATCTTCAATCAAAGTCGCAAGATTACGCTGTGTCGCTTTGGCAGCCCACATCTGCTGGTTCATGGCTGGTGCGACCCAGACTGGTGCATTAGTTGCCAGATACAAAGTGCTCAGCAAATCATCTGCAAGACCTGCAGCAAATTTTGCCAATGTGTCACAACTGGCTGGTGCAACTAATAACAGATCAGCCCAACGTGCCAGCTCGATATGCCCCATGCCCGCTTCTGCTTCAGGATCCAGCAACTCGGTATGTACCGGATTGCCTGACAAAGCTTGAAAGGTCAAAGGAGTAATGAAAGCCTGTGCGCCTTGAGTCATGACAACCCGCACATTAAACCCGGCATCTTTCAGACGGCGAACTAGAATGGCACTTTTATAGGCAGCAATACCGCCAGTGACTGCTAAAATGATATTTTTATGAGGAATTACACTTAGATCAAAGCTCACGAACAGCTTACCTTTCTGTTGCAGTGGGGCTCACAATAGCATTAAATAATTGCATTCCCAAGAGATCAGCTTCAGGGAAAACTCATAATTCATAATAAATAAGTCTAATAACTATGCAATTTTCAATCAAAAACTGGCCTGAACTGGAACGGCCGCGGGAACGTTTAATTCAATATGGAGCAGAAAGTTTATCTGATGCGGAACTACTCGCCATTTTTCTCCGATCAGGTTCACAACAGCACTCGGCCGTAGAATTAGCACGGCTACTGATTCAACATTTTGGCCATTTAACTGCTTTACTCGATGCACCCTTAAAAGAAGTCAGTCAGTTTCATGGCATGGGTATTAGCAAATATACTCAACTGATGGCGGTTAAAGAATTAGGACGGCGTTATACTGCCGAGCATCTTAAACAGGATGCCTTAGAACTAAGTAATTCAAAAAGACTGCGGGATTATTTACGTTTCGAATTATTGGGTGAAAATCAGGAAGTGTTCGCGGTCCTGTGTCTGGACGCCAGTTTAAGGAAAATTGCGTTTAAAAAGCTGTTTTATGGCTCTGTGAATGCATGTGATATTTCAATTAATCAGTTGCTCAGATATGCCATTACCCAACAGGCAACTTCAATTGTGATTGCGCATAATCATCCCTTGGGCCAAGCCACTCCTTCTAAGGCTGACCTGTATCTGACCCGCCAGATTCAACAGGCATGTCGACTGGTCGATATCCGTTTAATTGATCATTGTATTATTGCTCTGGAAGGCAGTTTTTCCTTTGCTGAGCAGCAACTCATCAAACCTGAAGCCTAAGGGGGAATAGCACTTGACAAAGCAGCTACAACTCAAGAAGATCATGAAAAAAATTGTGATGATTCCAATAAATGATCGTACGTGACCAGCAGGACGTTTTTAAATTATTATTTTCCTGGCGAGGAACGATTTTACCTAAGGTTCTACCTCCTTTAGGCGTGGTCATGCTGATTTCAGCCATTATTGGTGGTTTTTCACGTGTAGGTTACTTTCATTTTCCAGAACTCCCTCTCGTTGGCTTTACCCTCATCGGCGTAGTACTGTCTATCTTTCTCGGATTTAAAAATACTGCCTGTTACGACCGTTGGTGGGAAGCACGTAAACTCTGGGGTATTCTGATTGCCAATGCACGTCATTTTGACCGTGACTGCCGGATGTTGTCCCAAGGTCGTCGTGAACGTGTGATTCAGCATGTCATCGTTTTCGCAAATGTCCTGCGTGACCGTTTACGCCATCAGACAGCCAATCCGACTGAGCTGGTGGAAACCAGTGGAATGAGCCAGCAGGCGATTACCCAGCTTTATCAACAGGCCAATGCCCCGCAATATACTTTAAGTCTGATCCAGTGGGAGCTGATGCAGGCTCTCAAAGAAGGTGAAATCTCTGACATCATTTATATGCAGATGAATAATCATGTCGCAGAACTCAGTATTGTGCAGACGGGTTGTGACCGGATTGCGACGACTCCTTTACCTTTTGCTTATTCAGTTCTGTTGAATCGTACTGTTTATTTCTTCTGTTTTATTCTGCCGTTTAGCCTTGGTGCAACCTTAGGTTTATTCACCCCTTTTCTGGTCGGCATTCTCGCTTATACCTTCTTAGGTCTCGATGCTTTAAGCTCAGAGATTGAAGAGCCTTTTGGTACACAAAGTAATGACTTACCACTTGATTCTATGGTTCGTACTATTGAAATTGAACTCTTGGGAACTTTAGGTAAACCGACACCACCACCGATTCAGGCTCAAGATAATAATTTGCTTTAATAGGTTACCTCTCTTATTCAAAGAGAGAATTCCTTCACGTTGGAATGGGTAGCAGTGTTGCGACTACTGCTTAACGCATTAAACAAAACTCTCCCAAATCCCGATCTGTCCCGGTTTTAAACTTGGCACCTGACCGAGTTTAACCCAAGGCATATTATCGCCATGAAAATCACTTCCGATCGAAACTTTCAAACCTTGTTCTGCAATCATCCGGTCGACCATCTGACGGGTTGAACTTGGATCAATGGCTGGCGGTAGCTCCACCGCATCTCCACCAAACTTGGCGAAGATCTCGAGAAGATAGCGAATATTGGTGGCTGATAAGTCATAACGGGTTGGATGAGCTAGCACGGCAAAGCCACCGCTGTCATGTATGACCTGAATGGTTTCTTCCAGACCCAGACCATCAAATTTGACATAAGCCTTTTTACCTTCCTTGATGTACTTATCAAAGGCCTGCTGTGGACGGGTCACAATGCCTTTTTCTACCAGCGTTTTGGCAATATGGGTTCGGGTAACCCGATCAGGAATATTGTCAACTTTGGCAATCACGTCAGCATAAATATCCTGGCCTATTAAAGGAACCAGAAGATCACAGATCTGTTTAGAGCGTTCGGCACGAATGATCTTCTGCTGATTGAGGGCTTTTTGTAACGGCTCAGGATTCTGAACATTGAGTGCCACAATATGTACGCCATAATTTTTCTTGGTCGCTGGACGTGACCACTGGCTGGAAATCTCGACTCCAGAAATTATCTTAATCTCATGATTTTTGGCAGCTTCTTCAGCCAGCACCAAACCATCCATGGTGTCATGATCAGTGAGGGCCAAAGTATGGATAAGTTTGTCCGCAGCCGCTTCGACCAATTGCTGAGGACTCAAAGTTCCATCAGAAATATTACTATGTGTATGTAAATCTACGCCGTGCATCTCTATACTATGACATTTATTTGATCAGATTTAGATACTCTAACATGAAAGCACTTTTAGACTTTGTGCCACTCATTATTTTCTTTTATTTATATAAAACTGTAGATCCAAAAGACACTGACCATCAACTTTTACAATTGATCGGTTCTGCGGGGGGTGTCGACAATAACAATATTCTCGTTGCAACTACGGGTCTGATCATTTCCATGCTGGTGGTTTATGGTGCGTTATTTGTCATGCAAAAATTCCGCCTGGACAAACAGCAATGGATCGTTCTGTTTATGACGGTGATCTTCGGTGGTATTACCCTGATGCTCAGCGACGATTTCTATATCCGTCTTAAAGCTGTATTACTGAATCTGGTCTTTGCCGGCGTTTTCCTATTATCGCCATGGTTTAGCAAAGATAAGAAGCCACTCATCCAGCGTCTGTTTGGACCGGTATTCAATTTGAGTGCCAAAGGCTGGCTTAAATTAAACTATGCCTGGGTCGGTATGTTTACCCTTATGTCATTTCTGCATACTTTCTTCGCTTATTTATGGATGGATGGAAAATATTGGGGCGAATTTACTGCATTCGGTGACATGATTGTGATGTTTTCCTTTATCATTATTCAGTTTATTGTATTGCGCAAATACTTTAGAACAGCTGAATAAGTCCCACTACAAACGATAGAGAGTCATCATGCCATTATTCGTCGTTAGCTGTACCGACCAGGAAGGTACAGTTGAAAAACGCCTTGCGATTCGTCCACAACATCTTGCACGTCTGGAACAGTTAGATACTGAAGGCCGTCTGATTGTTGCAGGTGCCATGCCTAAAGATCCAGCCAATCCACAAGCCGGTTTCTATGGCAGTACCATCATCGTTGATTTTGACAGTCGTGAAGCACTGGATGCATGGTTACAGGATGAGCCATTCCTGAAAGAAGGTGTATACGCGCATATTGATGTGAAACCATTTAACAAAGCATTTCCTAAAGGATAAGGTTCATGCGCGCTGTTACCGCCAGTTTCATTGGCTTTTGTTTCATGATTCCTTCTGCCTGGGCTGTTGAAGTTTCTGCTCCAGCTGCCCCGGCTACACAGCCAGCAGCTACTCTTGTTCAAGCTGTTACCACGCAAGCACCTGCTCAGGGCACTTCTGCACAGCAGGCCGGAATTATTCCAGCAGTTGCGACAACTGCTCAGACTGTTCAGCCGACTGAGAAAAAGCCGCTCACTGCAGAGGAAATTGCCAAGCAGAAAGCCCAGCAAGATGCCAAAGTCAAAGCTTTAGTCAAAGATCAGGCAACGCGTCTACAGCAACTGGAAAAAGCCAATCTGGAAGCCCTGTCACAAAATCAGGAATTGCAGCTCAAGAACGACAATCTCGGGGTTCAGGTACAGGTCCTCCAAAGTGAACGTAGTGCCCAGATGTTTCTCTACGGTGCTGCAACTTTGGCGGTCGGTGTATTACTTGGCTTTCTGATTGCAAGCTATGTTTATACTAAACGTCGCCGTCAGTGGTAATCTATAAGCTTTCCAAATATCTTTAAGGTTGTACCCGTTTTGTCGTATGCAATTCAAACTGCCGATCTGGATTGGCAATTAGTGGATGGCATTGATGTGCCTGTGTCCAAGCAATTTGGTGATGTGTATTTTTCCAAAGACAATGGATTGCTGGAAACCCGGCATGTCTTTTTAAATGGTAATGACCTTAGTACCCGCCTGGCCGATTTAAAACCTTTTGCATATTTCTGTGTCGGTGAAACGGGTTTTGGTACGGGTTTAAATATTCTGGCGTTATGGCAGCTGTGGCAACAGGTTCGTCCGAATAATCAAAGTCATCTGCATGCGATTTCAGTAGAAAAATTTCCGCTTTCTAAAGCAGATCTAGTTCGCGCCTTAAATGCTTGGCCAGAATTGAAACCACTAGCAGATCAACTCATTTCCCAATATCCAATGCCGATTGCCGGTTGTCATCGTCTCAGCTTTCCTGAAGAGCGTTTCAGTCTGGATCTGTGGCTGGGAGATGCACATGATGTCTTTCCTGTTATTGAAAAAACTGCACCAGTTAATGCCTGGTTTCTAGATGGCTTCGCACCTTCGTGTAATCCGGACATGTGGGAAGAAAATGTTTTAAATAACATCGTGCGTTTATCCAAGATCGGAACGACTTTTGCTTCTTTCAGTGTTGCAGGTGTCTTAAAGCATGGTTTAAAACAGCATGGAATCTCCATTTCCCGTCCACGTGGATTTGGCCATAAACGTGAAATGCTGAAAGCGATCTGGAATCCTGTTGAAGAAAATAAAGACAGTGAAACGGTTTTAGAGCTGGAAATTGCTCAAAAAAAAACTGAACCAGATCTAGAGAGTCCTACCAGACCTCGTCAAATCGCTGTGATTGGCGCTGGAATCGCAGGTTTAAGTACGGCATTGGCATTCGCTCAGCGTGGTCATCAAGTCACGATTTACGACCAGTCAGCGCCTCTTTCAGGCGGTTCCGGTAATCCCCTTGCCCTGCTTAATCCTAAACTATGTCCAGTTGAGCAAAGTGCTGAACATCTGATGACGGTGGCCTGGCAGCATGCCTTAAATCATTATCAGAAATTTAAAGCTTTTCGCTTAATTCAGGTCAATCAGCTTGCCTTAAAAAATCCTGAACAGCTTTTAGGATTGGTAGATGAATATCCCGCAGACATTCTTGCTGCTCAAAGTGCAGCAGACCAAGAGATTCAAACTGAATTTCCAGCTTTAAAACTATTAGCAGCGGGCGCAGTTTCACCTCATCAACTGCGTGATGAAATTTTGCAGCATCCTCTTATTCAGTATAAACAAGCCCAAATTAGTCATATTGAGGCTGCTGAACAACCTGAGTTATTTGCAGATCAGCAATCCTTAGGCAAGTTTAATCACATCATTGTATGTACCGCACGTGATACCCAGCAATTCTTTGAACATTATCCAGTCCTGAAACCGATTCGTGGACAGGTTAGCTGGGTCAATAATCAAGATCAGCCCTTAAATCAGGATACAGCCTATAGTTACGGCGGTTACTGTATGCAGCTCAGTCCAGAACAACTGATTTTGGGTGCTTCCTTCTATCCGGGTCGGGATGATGCAGAAGTCTTAATAGAAGATCATGTGCATAATTATAAACTTATCCACAGTGTCTTTCCTGAATATGCACAGTCATTACCACCTACCGAAACCTGGCAAGGTCGAGCAGCAGTACGTGCCCAGAGTCAGGATTATTTTCCTTTACTCGGAAAAATGAAAGCAGATGAAGAGATTTATAGTTTTGCTGGTCTCGGCTCTAAAGGTTTTCTGTTTGCACCACTGTGTAGTGAAATTCTGGCTGCCCAGATTTTAGGAGAAGCCTGTCCCGCACCTTCGAACTTGGTAAAGAAACTCGACGTGACACGTTTTCAAAAGAAGGTAAAAGCCAAGAAGCCTTATTTTAAGCCTCAAGATTAAAGAGCCTTCCCTTTAATAAAGGGAGAGGAACACTGTTCCGCAAGGGAGAGATTTTAGAAAGAGTTTAACCCCCTCTTTAAAAAAAGGGGCTTTGAAGAAATCTAGACAACAAAAAGGCGCCTGACGGCGCTTTTTTTCACAAGGTCAATTATGCGCCTTGTTCCAGTGGCATACCTGCATCACGAGCAGCACGAGTACCACCCATCAGGATGACATATTCACGTGAGCTGTCAAAACCTTCTAATTTTTCAGCTGCACGTGGAGCTTTACTCCCACCACCACATAAAATGTAAATCGGTTGATCCGCTGACACCTGAGTCAGGCTATCTGCTGAAAGATCGTTAATGGGGTGATTGACCGCTCCTTTCACGTGTGCTTCAGCATAAGCACTTGCATCTCGTACATCCCAGATTACAGCATTTTCTGGGAACTCAAATGTTGTAATTTCTTGTTTACGGATCATTGCGCACTCCTTTGATGTAAACAACACTTGGCAAATGAAGAAAACATCCCTAGCATCTCAGATATTCTTTCCCTTTGTAAAGGTCTAAACTATGCCTTCTTTCGATATTGTTTCTGAATTAGAAATTTTTGAAGTAAATCATGCAGTTCAAAATACCCAAAAAGAGATTGCAACCCGCTTCGATTTCCGTGGACAGGATGTTTCTATTGAACTGAATGAAAAAAACAAGGAAATTAAAATTAGCACAGAAAGTGATTTCCAATGTGAGCAAGTGTATACCATGCTGGAAAACCATTTCTTCAAGCGTAAAGTGGATATTCAGGCACTAGATCCACAAAAAATGACCGCTTCAGGCAAAAATGTAGTTCAAGTGATCAAGCTTAAAGATGGCCTTGACTCAGATACAGCAAAAAAAATTAATAAGGCCATTAAAGAAAGCGGTATTAAAGTGCAATCTTCTATTCAGGGCGACAAGATTCGTGTGACTGATAAAAAACGCGATACCTTGCAACAAGTGATGGCATTCCTGAAAGAACAACAATTCGGTCTGCCTTTACAGTTCAACAACTTTAAAGACTAAGATATCTCAACGTCTGTAGATAGAATTATGACAAAGAGCAACCGACTGACCAAACTGGTCAAAGCGACATCAAGGTTACCGCAAGGTATGCGTACTGCTTTATTGAGTAAGACCTTTGGCCGAGTGGTTCCAATGGTTGGCTCTGCCAAGATTCGCTATCAGGAAGTCAGTGCATCCAAAGTTGTGGTGAGTATGGTCAATCATAAAGCCATGCAGAACCATATCGGTCAGATTCATGCCTGTGCCATGGCACTGTTGGCAGAAACAGCAACCGGCTTTGTGACTGCAATGAATGTACCTGACAGCGCAGTGGTTTTGATTAAAAGCCTAAAAGTAGACTTTAAGCGTCCAACTAAAGGCTCCATGACTGCAGTAGCTACTTTAACTCCTGAACAACAAGAACTCATGCAGAGTTCAGAAAAAGGTGAAACGCTAGTACAAGTTATTGTAACTGATGAATCTGGTGAAGCACCGATTCAATGCGAGATGCTCTGGGCCTGGATTGCCAAGAATCAGTTGAAGCCAGCCTAATTTCAATACAGACAAAAAAATCCCAGATCAATGATCTGGGATTTTTTATTTAATGAATTATGAGTTCTGCTGAGATTCTGCAAATTTCTGTTTTGCTTCATCCGGAATTGGACGTTTATTGCCTTTGACATCCACTGCGACAAAGGTAAATACCCCTTCAGTCACGCGTACAGGTGCACGTGAGTTATCATGACTGTCCCATACTTCGATTTGCATCTGGATTGAGGTATTACCAACTTTTAGAATTTTGGTATAGCAGCTAATGACATCGCCGACTTTCACAGGAACCAGGAAGGTCATCTGGTTAATCGAAATCGTTGCACAGCGTCCTTTACTAAAGCGCTCTGCATGAATTGCTCCCGCCAAGTCCATTTGTGAAACAATCCAGCCACCAAATACATCTCCACTCCAGTTGGTATCCGCAGGCATTGCAATCGTCTGCAGGGAAAGTACTCCCTCTGGTTTAATATGAGAATCTGTCACTTGAACTCCAGGCTTTTTAAATTAGGATTGAGCATTATTTAACTGCTGATCAAGCCACTTTTGTAGTTCGCTTGAACGTAATGCACCGCTTATTCTAGCAATTTCATTGGTTTTATTCATCAAAACCAGCGTCGGAATACTACGCACATTAAATGCTGAGCTTAATCGCGGATTGGCTTCGGTATCAATTTTAGCAAATACCACCCGTGGATTTTCTTTTGCTACAGCAGCAAAATGCGGTGCCATCATTTTACATGGACCACACCAGTCTGCCCATAGATCAATCAGGATGGGAAGATCACTATGGGTGACAAACTGACTAAAGTTTTGTTCATTTAGCTCAATCGGCGCCAGTGGAACCAAAGCCTGATGACACTGACCACATGCTGGATCGGCCGTTAATTTTTCTTCAGGCATACGATTTTTAGCCTGGCAATTCGGGCATACAATGATCATCTAGCGCACTCCAATATGTTGATGTAAGAATTCTAATTGGGTCGAGACTGCTTTTTCAAACCATTCACCATGATAAATATCAAAATGCCGCATATTCCACTCATGATATTGTACAAATGGTGCAATATTGGTTACGGTTTCCCGGCTAGCTTCAATGGGAATTAGGCTGTCTTGTTGTGCTGCGATAAACAGGACAGGAATAGTGATTTTGCGGACTTGCTGAATAGGACGGTAGCGCATCAATTTAAAGAATACCCGGGCTGGGATATGGCCACTCCAGTAATAATCTGGATTCACAATCGATAAATATCCTTCGTAGCTATCTTGCGTCGGCATAAAACAGAGTTCATGACGATCAACCACAGGTAAGGTCTTGGGAGCTCTTCCTACCTTTGCCCCCATATAATCTTGACTGGAAATCTTCAAGGCTTTAGGCAATTGCTGCAAAGGATAAAGTTTGGCACTTTCTGCCCCATCTACAAAGGGTACCTGGACCATTACCGCCTGAGTATTTTTTAGTTCTGCGGCCAATGTCAGTACATGCCCGCCACTCAATGCTGTTCCCCATAACACAATCCGTTTAGCATCAATGGATTTACGTACCTGCAAATGCTGAATCATTGTACGCCAGTCTTCAATTTGAGCACTGATCGATACCAGTTCACGCGGACGTCCGGTACTGCCTCCCCAATAGCGATAATCAAACAGAACCACCGCATAACCTGCACTGGCAAAACGTTGGGCATATTGCACCAGTTTAAAATGACGTAAAGCCGCTAGGCCATGAGCCATCAGGATCACAGCTGGTTTGTCAATTTGTTGAGGACGATAGAAATCCGCAGCAATCACTTCCTGACCGCTTTTGACATACAGTGGTTCGACTGTATAGGCGTACATACGCGCTCCATTGCGTTATTTTATAGTTGTAATCGTTTATAAATTTTTCAGAACTAGGCCATCATGTTTTCAGCTTAATGCTATCATAAAGCATATCAAGATAAATGACATAATGGAGTGACATCATGAGCGAAAATGTAGGCTTTGCTGGCCAAATTGGTCCTGAACATATCTCTCAAGTAGTTGAAAAAGGTTTTAAATCAATTATCAATAACCGTCCGGATATGGAAGGTGGCCCTGAACAGCCAACCAGCGTACAAATTGAGGAGGCTGCTCGTAGTGCAGGTCTGGATTATGTCTTCCAGCCAGTAGTTGCTGGCCAGATTACCGAGCTTGATGTGCGTACTTTTGCTAACCATTATAACGAATTACCAAAGCCAATCTTGATGTTCTGCCGTACAGGAAATCGCTCCAATAATTTATATCAGTTAGCGAAACAGATGGATCTGCTGGATGACTAAGGTATTTGGGGAAATGTACTTTTAGTCAACATCTCCTTTTAGTTTCAGAGATCGGCGTATGTATAAATTCTTACTGGTTATATGTTGCAGTCTTGCATTGATGGGTTGTAGTTCAATTAATTTTAAGCCTACTGTGGGTGTCAGTGTGGGAACTTCTATTTAATTTTTTGAATTTTAGCTCCTATAAAAAAAACAGCGCCGAAGCGCTGTTTTTTTAGTTAGATCAATTAATACAAGTCGTATATGGACTTACACGGTTCGGAGCATAACTTCCATCAGTCGCATAATCACTAGCTAAACTTGGTAATGTTAATGTTGTATAGCCTCTCGTTGGTGTCTGTGCAAGTGTTGTTTTCGCACCAACCTCTACAGATACCCATTGTGCATTAGCTTTTGGATATTCAATAATGAAATCAAATCTACCCGTGCTATCTGTACGATAGGTCGCAGTATATGGATGAGTTGTACTATTATTTGCTGTCCCACCTAGGAAGCGAACCACACGTAATGCCTGACCATTAGCTGCCCAAGTTGAAGTATTTGCATTAATTGGACATGTAGTTGTCAAATTCTGCATTAATGTCTGTGACGGTGTAAAATTCAACAGTGGATAGTAATAGTCATTTGGTTTAATCCAACCTTTCAAGTTTGTGAATGGATAAACTGCATCCAATTCTTTTACATCTTCTGTCTTAGGTGTCCCATCAGGATTAGTTAGAGGATTACCACTTGCATCTAAAACAGGTTTAGTCACGACTTTCCATGGATTTTTTTGAATACCAAACATCCATTCACCGATGACATAAGAAGTTGGACGAACATCCAGAACAACATCCTGATTTGCAACAGGTTTACCATCAACATCAACTAATTGAACAGAACCTTCTTTTTGATAATAAACCCCATTAGCTGTTGATGTAATCTCTGTTGGGTTAAAGTTAACAGCAATAGAACCAACAGTTACTGGCACTTCTGAATTTACAACATCAATACGATGAGGTACACGTCGTTCTGTATTTTGTTCATCCTTAACAATAGCCTCTACACGTAGGTCAGCAGTAGCAAAGTCATAGTTTCGATCACGCAAGCTTTCATCAATAACAATTGTAAATTTTGCCCAACCATTCTCATCACTTTCTACAGTTGATGCACCACGAATATAAGCACCATTTTGACTGTATGCTGGGATTGTTAAAGTTACTGCTTTTCCAGTTTGACTTGATCCTTCTAAGTCTACTACTAATACAGACACTTCAACACTATCGCCTCTTAGATTCAATTTATCTTTAGATGACTTGATTTTTAAATCTAATGTTGGTGCTAGAACTGTTGGTGAATGGACTTGAATACTACCAGGTTGAGTTACTATAGCACCTGTTACAGTGGTGTGTGTTGCTGTTAATTCAATTGGTAGAACAGGAGTTGATAATATTCCCTGTAATGATTTCATTGATACTTCAAATACAGCTTCACCAAACTCATTTGTTGTAATTTGTGAAGAACCATTAATACTCGTAGCATTACGTGGGTCATTAATCGCTAAAGTTACAGTTTCATTGGCAACCCCACCTTGATTCGCATCAAGAAGTTTAACTGTTACAAATGCACTATCACCTGATGATGATAAAGATACTCGACTGCTATCTATCGTCAAGTGATAAGGATTACTAATATCTTGAACAGTAAAAGTCAGATCCGTCTGAAGTTTATTACCACGTGGATCACGAATAGTACCCGTAACCATAATAGAGCTTAATACTGTTTTTGTAATACCTTTTGGCACAATCAAGTCAATAGGAACTGAACCGTTTCCTTGTATCACCACTCCTTCAGCACTCAGCTTAATACCTGCAGCTATCGCTTCTGGATTCAGAGTTAATTGCATTGGTGTACCATTAGCAGTATTAATCCCCATTTCATCTTTAACAGCTGCATACACTTTAATTGTTTGCCCAGCTGTCACTGTTTTTACATCTGAGGTTAAACGCGGATTTAAAGCATTTGCTGGAGCGGTGATACCAATTACACTTGTTTGCTGTAAACGATCGCCATTATTTAAGTTCGTACCAACTACTGCAAAGACAATACCATTTTTGATCAAACTAGCATCATATGCGCCCTCAGAAACGGTAACCGTAAATTCAGCTTCACCCTTACTGTTAGTTTGAGTTGGTACATTGCTTAATGTCACACGACTAGAAGTTAAACTAGATAGTGCAACTGCGATAGGCGTGTTTGGAATTGTATTACCAGCTTTATCAACTGCTTTAATTTTGACGCGTGTTTCACCACCAAGAACAGAAATTGTATCTAATGGCTTATCATCTACTGTCGTAAAGATAAGATTCGCTAATTCAGGTAAAATAACCTTAGCTTTATCTAACTCAATTTTACGAACCAGCGTATATTCAGAACCATCCGCACGTCGTGCAGTTGCTGTAAATTCAAGATCATTTGCAGCTAAGTTTTCAATTTCTGTATCACTTTGAGGATTGAGTGTCACTCTAAATGTTGCAAGACCTTTGTCATCTGTCATGACTTGAGATGGCGTGTTGAAACTTACACCATTACTTAAAGCAGCTTCATTTAAACCTAGTGACACGACTTGATTTGCAAGTGCATTACCTTGTGTATCTTTCGCATTAATTGTCACCTGAATCGTCTTAGGTGTATTCACACCCAATGTAACAACATAATCAGATGCATCTAAGGTAAAGTAATCTAGAATCTGCCCGGCATTTGGCGATTTAAAGTTCAAGGTTTGAACAGCAGCTTTACCATTGCTGGTGGTCGCCGTGATACGAACACCTGGACTCACCAGCTTAATCTGCTCTTGAGTACTTGCTGCTTTATATTCAAACTCAAAATAAGCGTAACCATTGGCATCAGTAAGCTTAGTTGCTTCACCTGTTAAAGTGAATTGTGCTGTTTTTAACTGCGCTAGGGTTAAATCCGGTGTATCAATCGTAACTTTTGCACCCTGTAAAGCACCCTTATCAGCAGATAACGCTTTTACTGGAATAATGATTTTTTGATCTTTTGAATAATCAAATGCTTGCAGAATTGGATCAATTAAAACTTCTGCAGGTGTAGACTCAACATCAGGAGCTCTTAAGTCAATACGGCGAGAAGCTTCATAATTCGAACCATCAGCACGTTTAGCTGTTAATGTAACCTGTAAATCACCAGTCACATCATCAATCAGCTTTTGCACTTCCGCTTTATTACGTGGCAATGCCTTAAAGGTAAAGGTTACATATCCATCAGCATCCGTTTTTTGCGTAAAGGTTTGTGCACCAACATTCGCACCTGTTGGATCAAGTAAATAAACACCATTATTATGTGCTTGTTCATTATAGCTGATCGTTACATCTTGATTAGCAAGTGCTTTACCACCCACATTGATTGCACGTACCTTAACAGTAATATCAGTTTGTACATTTTCTTCAATCGCAGCATAACCATTTGTATCAATAGAAATATAATCTAATGCTTCTGAAGTTAAAGACTCTCTAAAGTTCAATTTTGTCGTCTGTGTTTTTCCATTTGCAGTTGCAGTAACAGTTACACCATTTAAGATCTCACGCTGTACTGTAGATTCTGCATATTTATATTCAAATACAAATGTCGCATAGCCGTCATCACCAGTAAACTGTTCAGCTGCTCCATTTAAACTAAAGTTGAGTTGTGCTAATTTCGCTTGAATATCAGTTGTGATTGCAACTTTTTCATTTTTCAGCGTACTGCCAGCAGCATCTAATGCTTTAACGCGTACTTGAATCGTATGATCTTGAGTATAGTCAAATGAATTTGAGATTGGATCAATAACTAAAGTCTCAACTTTAGATTCAACTTGCTCTTCGGCTTGTACTAATTCAACTTTACGTTGAGCTTGACGAACAGATCCATCAGCAACTGCAGATGAGACTTTTACTGTTACGCCATTTGTCAATAATGCTTCTAATTCCTGTTGGTTCTTTGGATGCACACTGAATTCAAATTTTGCATAACCTTCTGCATCAGTTGCTACTGATGAAGCTGTAAGAAGATTAATACCATTTTCATTGGTCAATTCAATCTGAACATTTTGATTTGCCAAAACTGAACCATCAGTACCTTTTGCAAGCACTGATAATACAACTTTAGTTTCTACATCCGTATCAATGACAGCTTTACCAATCATATCAATGACAAGATAATCAAGCGTATTAGTTTGAGTTTCCGCAAAGTTAATAACTGTGCGCTGCTCTTTACCATTTGCAGTCGCCAATAACGCTACACCTTTCAATGCAAGGGTTTTTTGCTCTGTAGATTTTGCATCGTAGTTATAGCTAAATTCGAAGACAGCATAGCCTTGATCATCGGTATATTGCTCAGCAGCACCATTTAAACTCAAATTGAGTTTCGCTAATTCTGCACCTGAGATGTTTTCAGGACGCAATGTGATTTTTTCATTACGTAATGCGCTACCATCTTCACCAATCGCCTTCACTCGTACCGCAATGGTATGATTTTTACTGTAGTCATAAACACTAATTGGATCAATGATCAGGTAATCAACTTCACTTGGTGCTTCTGCTTCTGACTTATAAAGTTCAACTTTTCTTGATACTTTGTATGCAGAACCATCTACACGCTGTGCAGATAAACGAACATTCAAACCAGATGCAAGCAATGCCTCTAATTCAGATGCATTTTCTGGTGCAATGTTGACTTTAAATGTGGCTTGTCCTTGTGCATTGGTCACAACTTCTGTCGCAGAATTAAATGAAATACCACTATTGGTTTCTGTTTCATTCAATTCAATTTTCACAGTCTGGTCTTTTAATGCCTGACCATTTGTTGCCAATGCAGTTGCTGTAATCGTCACTTCTGTTGGTTTATCGGTTGAGATAACTGCACGACCACCTGTAGATACCACTAAATAATCAAGATTGATTTCTTGTTCATTTGCAGGTGCTTTAAAGTTAATAATCGTATTATTCGTCTTTCCATTAGCAGTTGCTTTAATTTCAAAACCATTTAGCAGTTTCTTTTGTGCAGGAGACTGTGCATTGTATTTATAGTCAAATGTGAATGTCACGTAACCATAATCATCAGTCAGTTTCGTCGCATCGCCAACAAGACTTAAATTCAGATCAGCTAACTCTTGTGCACTAAGGGCTGTCGTTAAGCTCACTTTTTCATTACGTAAAGACTGACCAGCTTGACCAATCGCTTTCACGCGTACTTGAATTGTTTGGTCTTTTGTATAGTCATATGCTGCTTGTAACGGATCGATTAGTAGTGAAGATACTTGCGATGCTTGCTCTTGCTCAATAAGCTTAATCGTTCTTAGCGTTGTATATTCAGAACCATCTTTTGCAGTTGCTTTAACAGCGACTGTTACACCACTCGCAAGCAACGCATTCAGTTCATCTTTATTCTTTGGTTTCGCATTTAAAACGAACTCAGCATTACCTAATGCATCTGTAACTAGGTTATTAGAGGTCGCATACGTTACGCCATTTGAAACTGCAGTATTATCAATACCAATACTAATACGTTGGTTAGCTAAAACCTTACCATCTGTACCCATTGCCTTGACACGGATCTTGATCGGTGTATCTGTAGTGGTCGAAATTAAGGCTTGTCCATCTGTATCGACAGTAAAGAAACTTAAGTCGATACTATCGCTCGGAGCCTTAAAGTTAATGCGAATATTACTGACCTTACCATTTGCCAAAGCATTGAAAGTAAGACCTTTTTTCGCAAGTTCTTCTTGTTCATGCGTTTCGTTATACTGGTAACTAAGTTTAAACGTTGCATAACCTAATGCATCAGTGATTTGTTCTGCTTGGGTCGTAAAACTTAAGCCTAACTGCTGCATCTGCTGATTAGTTAGGGCAGATTTTAACTGAATTTTTTCTTTTGCTAATGGGCTTCCATTGACATCTAATGCTTTTACACGAACGGTAATTTCTTGATTTTGCGTATAGTCAAAGCGGGTTAAGATTGGATCTACCATGAGGTAATCCACTTGACTCGTTCCAGTGTCAATAATCGAGTTTGAAACTAAATCAATTTTACGAGTAACTGAATGCTTAGAACCATCATTACGATAAGACACTACTGCAACAGTTAGTCCTTTTTCAATCAAGGTATTTAATTCAGTCAAATTACGTGCTGCAACTTTTAATTTAAATTCAACTTTACCTTGTGCATCCGATACAAGCTTAGTTGCCGTGGCATATGAAACACCATTTGACATCGCAGTTTCATCAATACCAATAGCTAATTCTTGATTAGCAAGAACTGCACCATCAACACCAAAGGCTTGCGTACGTACTACAATTTCAGTTTGTTGATTAAGTGCAATTTGAGCTAAACCATCAGTATCTAAAGTAAAGTAATCAAGGCTGACTTTGTCACTGACACTCTTTGTATTGAAGTTAACTTTAATCGTTTGAGTCTTTTGATTAGATAATGCCGTGGATGTAAAAGTAATCCCTTGCTTAGCTAACGCTTGCTGTTCTGCAGATTTATTATATTGATACTTATAAACAAACTCTGCATAACCATTTGCATCTGTTAAAACTTCAGCAGCTGTACTTAAACTTAAACTCAACTTATTCAGCTGATCATCTGAAAGTAAAGATTTAATTGATACTTTTTCATCTTTAAGAGGGCCACCTTTTTCACCAATTGCTTTTACTTTAATCGTAATGTCTTGGTTCTTGGTAGGATCAAAGTTTTCATTAATTGGGTCAATTAAGAGATACTTAACTGCTTCAGTTGCAACAGCCTTATCTTCAACAACAATTTTAATATTATTGCTAATACCGTTATCTGTTGTAAACGTCGCTGTGATCCCTGAAGCCTTTAATGCTTCTACAGCTGCTGCTGTTTGCGATGCTGGTGTTTTAATTCTGAAAGTGACATAACCCTCTGCGCCGACAGACTGACTTTCATTTAAATCAAAGTTAACACCATCACTACTGCCTTCAAACTTAACAGCATTTGCTACAGCTTCGCTATTTAAGGTAAGTTTGATTTTACCTTTTTTCGCAGCATGTCCATTGTTCGCAATCGCTTTGACCTTAATTTCAACACTGTCAGACATTGCATTGATTTTATAAGATGAAGCGATTTCTAGACGTTGAATAGCTTCTTGATCGGTTGCACTATCATCTGCAGTAATGACATCAACAGTAATGGTCGCGAATTTCTCAGGGTTCTCTAGGAAAGTTGCTTTAAGTTCAATCCCTTCATCCTTCAAAGCAAGTGGTGTATCAGAATTACTTTTTAGGATAAATTCCGCATAACCTTGTGCATTTGTAATGGCTTCAGTTTTATCCAAGGTCACACCACGACCAGATTGATTGGTCTCCAGGCGAACTTTTTTACCTGCTAAATCTTGTTTATTGGAATTTTTGGCATATACACGAATACGTGCTTCGCCATTTTTTGCAGCAATCGATGCATCAGGCTTAATAATTTCAAGTTTATCGACAATTGTTGCAATATCTTTAAATGTTAGAGACGTAGTTGCTTGCTTTTCTGCACGATGCTCATCAATGAGTTTAAAGTTTAGTGTTTTAGATGTATCTACAAGCTGTTGAATTTGTGCCGCAGTTAAATTTTTATTTGCTACAAGTTTAAAATTTGCTTTACCTTCACTATCTGTCTGTACAGATGATCCGTTGCTAATTACAAACAATCCTTGTAACTCAGCAGGTAAAGACAATTCAACGGTTTGTCCTGACTTAGAACCACCTTTTGGATCAGTCACTTGGACAAAAAATTCAACTGTCCCATTTGGTAAATCAATCGTAAGGCCTTGTGGCACATCTAGAGTATAATCACTAACAATTACACTAGATTTTTTAATATTAAGGGTATATACCTGTTTAACTTGTGTGCCATCTACAGTTGCAGTTAATTGTACTTTACCAGATTCAATATTAATTGAAGGAATTTTAAGCTCAAAAATAGCAATACCATCTTCAGCTGTAGCAACTAAGGAACTTTTACTTGTTACACCTAATTTATCTGAATCATTAATCGCTAATCGTACATTTTTGCTAGAAATTCCACCTTTATCTGCATTTAAGACCTGAACAGCAATTTGTACAGTTGAATTATCTACAACCTGAACAATATTTTGGCCACTCGAATCTTGCAAATTAATATTCAAGCTTTCTGGAACTTGAGCTGTATTATCTGTAGATTCATTGCCGCCTCCATTATTTCCTCCTGTATTTGGTTGACTATTATTGTCATTATTATAGTAACCGTCACTCCCCCCCCCGCCACATGCAACTAAAGAAATCGATGTTGCTAAAACAGTCGTGTTAACCCCTAATTTTTTTAAATTTATAAACAAACTCATGTTTTTTCCCACTGCATATAATAGTTAAGCTGCCATAAAAGTTAATCTTCTGGCTTTTACACAAAATTTACTCAAAATATCAAAAATAAGCAATCTAGTTACATAATTTACATCAGAAACATTGTAAATCATGCATATAAATATTCATGTTCTGAGAATTGGTAAGCAATTTATGTATGACATTATTATTATCGGTGCAGGCACAGCAGGAATTAGTGCTTATAAAGAAGCTATTAAATATACCCAAAATATTTTAATTATTAATGCTGGTTCATGGGAGACTACATGTGCTCGTGTAGGCTGTATGCCGAGNNAAATCCTTAGCAGTGATTGGTAGTGGCGTCATTGCAATTGAATTGGTTCAAGCCATGCAACGTTTAGGGGTACGTACTACTATGTTTGCTCGTAGTCAGAAAATAGGTGCACTCACCAGTCCAACTCTACAAGCTTTGGTTAGAGAGCAACTAAATAACGAGCTGGATATCAAATTTAAAACCCTACCAAATCAAGTCAAACTCCTTAATGATCAGGTAAAAATTGACTATATAGAGAATGATCAAAAGCAAAGTATTGAAGTAGATTATGTACTCTTAGCCACTGGACGTAGTTCTAATTTAGATCGATTAGATTTGGAAAAAATTAATTCTGAATTTCAAGAGGTTAAAAAGCTACCTATTAATAAAAAAACCAAGCAATTAGCAAATTTCCCTATTTTTATTGTTGGAGATGCAGCCCCTGATGCCCCAATTCAACATGAAGCTGCTCACAATGGTAAAGAAGTAGTCCAAAACTGCTTAAATTTTCCAGATGTTCAACCTATTTCTACCCTAACTCCTTTGGCAATCGTATTTAGCCAACCAGAAATGGCGATTATTGGTCAAAGTTTCAAACAGCTAGAAGAGAAAAATACGGAATATATTAGAGGTTTTGTTTCTTACGAAAGACAGGGACGCGCATTAATCCTTGCAGAAAATAAAGGCGGAGCTGAAGTATATATAGATAAAAAGTCAGGAAAATTATTAGGTGCTGAATTATTCTGCCCTCAAGCCGAACATCTAGCACACATGCTAGCCTGGATGATTGATGCAGAGCAAGATATTCATCAGATTCTGGCAAAGCCTTACTATCATCCGACTTTAGAAGAAGGACTAAGAACAGCATTTAAACATGCTCGTCGTCAGCTTGATCAATAGGAAATAATTGAAAATTCTTAAATATATTAAAGAAGTATTAATAGATAAAATTTAATTACTTCAAACAATATGGTGCAGCTAATAGCTCTGAAGTTTTGGCTGCTCCTTATTACTCCTTAACTCATTTTTTAGATCAGAAAATATCAATAGAAAAAGTTGTAACTATTTAAACCCCACGCATAAAAAAAAGCCCCCTGCGTAAGCAGAGGGCTTTTGGAATAAT